>NZ_JBNLYE010000024.1:0-33061 GCF_050172095.1 Bacillus sp. GMs2/2 | reverse complement strand
ACTATTGCATATCATATAATAAGCTTTACAAATAACTGACATCCCTAGAAGAGGTCTCCTTATATAGACAAGAGGGGCCTCTTTTGGTTCCCCTCCTTACTCCATCTACACATAGTCATTATTTTTTACAGTTCATATTAATTCTTACGGTTATATATAATACTATTGCAAACCAAATAAGAGATGTATATCTTTATAATGTTAAAACAGCATTCCTCCCTCGCCAGGGGAATGCTGTTTGTCTGCCCTATTGTACGCATATATAAAAACCTTTGGTAATTACATAGTATGCACGCCTATTAAACCGTGTGACTCTCTACCCCTCAAACCGCACATACTCCCCCGATACCCATTGATCCCCTCCAACGTTGTACCAGCCATTTTGAATGCCCCAAGATTGATAGCGTTCACCTCGGTAGACCTTTTTCACAATGTCATAATTTGTTCCTGGTCCCGTACGAACGCGTAATACATCTGCTGTTATGGTAACAACACCTACACCATTGTTTGACGGTTGTGTGGATGGTGCTGTATTGCCGCCACCGTTATATGCGTTTTGCACCCTTTCTATAAAGGAATTCCATCGCCCTTCATCCAACATACGATGTGGACAATACTTACCGCTCCAGGATTGGTGTGTACGAACTTTACTAATTGGAATATTGAACTGTTTCATGAGTTGAGCTACAACGATAGCCGCATTATTTTCCGCCTTATAATATCGATCTCCACCACTTAAAGAGTAGCAAATTTCAACCCCGATAGATTTACGATTTCCGTTACCTCCACCATCACCACAATGCCAAGCGTTACGCTCCAAAGGAATTCCTTGTACAGCTTCTTTATCATCTACCGCAATATGGAAGGATACTTCATTATTATTTCGAATCATATAAGCGATTTCGTTTTCCGCTGAAGCATCATTATACGTATTATGAACTGTAATAAACTCCGCATTCATTGTATACGGACACTTCGTACCATATTTACTTGGGTCAACTAATTTTTTTCGGATTTCCATTATTGAACATCTCCGCTTCCTAAGATTTTTTGTTTAATTTCAGAAACATCTTTTGATAAATCCCCAAAAGCTTCTGCTTGTTTTGTGATAACGTCCTGATTCTTTTCAATGACTTTCTGATATTGTTCTTCACGCTGTTCATTCTTTTTTTGCGTCGTAAAAAGCATCCACACGAATAACGCTGCGAATGCCCCTTGTTGAATCATAGAATTAAAAATTTGCTCCTCCATTGTTCTCATCCCCTTTATTGGCAATAGAAAAAAGAGCCCTTTTAGGAGCTCTTTTGGATACGATTTTTACATTATCCCTTTAACTACTAGACCTAAAACCCCTGTTACAACCGCCCCGATAACAATTCGTAAAATCCAAGTTGTATTTAAACTGATTTTTTCTAATTGCTTATTAACTGTAGAAATATCTTTTTCATTTATCGTTGTACGCATCTCTAAATTTCTTATTTCTCGCATGATTTCTTTTTGCTCCAAAGTCAACTCCTCTATTTTTTTCTTGATGTCTTCCATGTTTCCACATCCCTTGTTCTAATTAAATACGAAGCATCTAGATATATTATTCTAAAAATGGACAAGATGTTCTTATTCAAACAGAGTATGTAGAACCCTTATTTATAATCAGGTCTAAAGACTGTAATTCCTTCTCGTGCAAGTGTACGCATTTCTTCATCCAAACGATCTAATTCACTTCGTTTTACTTCTGGATTCATCTCGGTATTCGATTTTACAACATAATATTCTTTACGTAATTTAGCCATTTCTCTATCAATTCTATTAAATGCTTTCATTTCTTCGGCATTCGATGCATCTTCTTCATTCTTTTTACTATCCGCTTGAATCGCTTGTTGTTCATCCATGATGTTATAGTAATCTTCCATGACTTGCCCACCACCTTGTCCATTTACAAAGAACGCTTTCGCACCCGGTGTCGATTCATTCCATTCTTGTGCAATTGGCGTAGGCACATCTTTATTAGATATTAAAGAAATAGCACTATCTAATCCTTTCAATGGAAATTGACCTAATCCAGCCGTGTACCCTTTATATAGATTATCAATTTTGTATGGAGAAGCTTCAATTCCTATCTTATCTAATGCACTTGCCATTTCACGAGCTGTTAGGCTCGTATTCGGACCGTATTGCTCTTTCGGTGAATTTTTCTCATCACGCTTTGGAACAATTGGACCATCTCTAAAAAAGCTATAGTTTGCCATATTCTCGACAATTGGTTGTAACGTAGTCGGTATCCAAGGTACTTTCACCGCATCATTTACAGTCTTATCAAATCCATCAAACGCATACTGATCTCCCTCTCTATATTTATTTGCTCTTTCTACTGTATTAGCTAGTAATGAAATATCGAAAGGCTTAGGAATCCGTCCCACTTTATCAGTACCAGGAATGGCATATGACCAATACGTGTCCTTCTCTTGTTGCGGCATATTATCCATCATTTCTTTTTGTTTATCATTTGCACTTGCATAACTTGCGATGGCTAGTGCACTTGGTGGTAGGGTTGAACCTGCAATACGGGCACTTGTTCGAACTGGATGTTCCTTCATCGCACGAATTAATTTGTCTTTTCCTTGTACGTTTGCATTTAAGAACGTAAATATTCGATTGGCAGATTGCATGGAATTCCCCATACGGTTGAAATCCATTAAATCACGTGCCTGATAAGCTGATTCTTCTGGCGTTAATCCCTTTTTCAATCCTTTATGATAAGCTCCAACTTTTGTTGCTTCTTCCGATACTTCGGAGATATTCTGTAGTACTTTCAGCCAATTTTTAGGATTAACAGGAGCTGTAATAGCCTTTATCGCTTTTGGAAGTCCAGATTCTTGTTTTTCTAATCCTGATAACTGTTCTTTCAACAAGTCACGATCGGCAGATAAATATCCACCATATGCACCGCCCTGATTTACCCAGTCATCATACACCTCTGAACCTTTCCCGAACTTTTTCTTCCCAACTTCTTTAAGTCCCTTTACAAAGTCAAACGGATTGTACCCTGTATCACTTACCACATAAGCTGCAAACTGGTCACGAATCGGATTTCTCAAGGCAAATTCAGGAGTTAAGGTTGCCCCGGCACGTAGCCAATCACTCGGTTTCGATGCCGCCAATATAAATTTATTTGTAACTTCCTTGTCCATTGCTTTCACGGCACGATATAATTCAGGCGCTAATTGATATTGTTGTTTTTCCCCATTTTGAAAAACAGTTACAATGTTCTCTTTCGCTACCGACTCTTTTCCATCACCTGCAAGCTTTTCAATCCATTTCCCTGCGCCTTCATTTTCCGCTAAATCTGCTAGAGCTAGTCCAACTTTATTCCGTTCTATTGCTTGCATAGACTTGAAGGTATTTTTCACAATGCTTTCAAATGGATCAATGACATTTCGACTCGATCCCTCTATACGCTTAACAGGATTGGTCAAATCTACAAAGCCTTTTCCACCACCGAAGCCTTCACCCACGCCCTCTTCATCAAAATAACGGTTAAATGGCATGTAGTTTGGATGCTTTTCACGCATGGCAGTAACAGCATCCTTAGATAACATATTTCCTTCAACCAACATATCTAACAAGGAATCATTGTAGGCTTTAATCTTTTGGTGTGCCGCTTGTATTTCAGGATTATCAAACTTCGCAATTGTTTTCTCTATCTCGTCCGGAGTAAACCCAGTTTTAATGCCTTGTTTTTCTAAGTCTCTTGCATGCGTAGCGGTCACATAATCACGTATATCTGCCATATCAACCTTTGAATCTCCAAAGATATTACGGAACTCTTCTACCTTCATTTGCGCCTTTTTAGGCGTTCCCGCTGCAAGCCTTGCTTTTTTATAAGGAGAAACAGAAGCATCCGCCAATTCTCCACCAAGTATCTCTTTCTCTGCTTTAGAAATTGGATACAATCTATCTATTACATCTGTATATAACTCTTCTTTCGAATTTGGTAGTTTTTGCAGCACTTGCTTCACACGCTCAAGACTCTTAGGTTTTTCATTTACATTAATTTTTCCGCGGAAACGCGCTTCATCCCCTTGATTCGCCCAAATTTGCGCATCTTCTTGTACTTTTTTCAATCCCTTTTGTACATCTTCCGGAATGGTATTTTGAAAATGCTTCATAAATGCAGGTGCCTCTTGTTCTGCCATGGCTGGGTTGAGTAAATAACGACGCATAAATTCCGCCATACCTTCTTGACGAATTTGTTCAGGTGTATAATTTTGACCGGATGTATGGGAACCAAGTTTCATTAATTCGTCATCAAATTTTGGGTCATTCAATCCAAATTTCTTATCCAAATGATGACCTGTTTCATGCGCTAACGTTTCTAAGTCCCCATAATCACGTGTACGAATGACTTCGGGACCATTTTTATAAATACCCGAAACCGCATCGTCTCCCACTCCCATGCGCCCCGTACGAAGTGTGATATCCACATTATCACGGAAACTATCCATTAACTTTTTCTGCGTAATGGTCCGCCCATCTGGCGCCATAGCGGATTGAATGACCGGTGGTGCATTGCGCATCGCTTGTACGTCATCAGGAAGTTCTCCATTTGAAGAAGCTTTCTTACCATTTAGTTCTGTATAAAACTTTTGTAATCCGATTTCTCGTTCCTGCTTGAGTGCATCAATTACTGGTTGTAACGCTTCTTGGTCGGAAGGATTTTGTTTAATTAATGCCGTTGCCTGTCCAATTTGCTCGTCAATCTTTTTAACAGACGATGGACTCCAAGAAGGAATATCAACCCCGTTTTCTTGATATCCATTGCGAACATGACTTTCTGCCAATTCACGAAGTTCCGTGTTATTTGGTTTCCTTCCATTTGTTTTATAAAATTCTTGATACCAAGATGGATTATTTGAAATACGTCCATACCGATTAACAACATCTCCTAATTCATCCCGAATAATCCCACCTGGTTCTACACCTTTTCCAGATGAATTTTTCAAATATTTATATTGCTCATTTACTGCATCGTTATATTCTTTAAAAAAAGTATTGCTTTCTAATTCAGATTGAATCGGTAAAGATTCCGATTCGTTTTTGGTACGCGTATTTTGTAATACTTGTTCTTCCACAGCTTGATTGACTAATTCCCTTTGTTGTCTTTCCTGCTGAATGACATCATCAGCTATGTTAGAAGTATCACCCTTCGTCTTACGTAAGCTTTTAATCACATTACCAATTCCATAGGCAAGAGGGGTAATAGCCGCCCCCGCTGCGGTCTCTACGCCAATTCGTTTCAAATGATCTTCTATCGTTTGGTCAGGATTCACATATGCTTTTGCTGGTGTTTCTGCGCCTGCAATAAGGGCACCTGTTGCAGCTCCCTCTTTTGCGTATTGCCCTATTTTACCGAGTTTAGATGTATTTTCTCCCACCTTCGCGGCAAGCCCTAGCTTACCAGCTACCTTCACCGCTCCTGCACCAGGTAGCACATATCCAAGTCCCATAGAAGCAAAATCAGCGATGTTTTCTCCTACACCCTCACGGTGATCTTGCCAATCAACTGCATCTTGCCCTCTTACTTTTTTCATTGTAGCACTTGGTGCATTGAGTAAAGTGGAATCCAGTGTACGAGTAGCAAAGCGATTTACCTCTTTTGTGGCTTCACTTTTCCCGCCATCTTTCATGTACTCATCCCAAACTTGCTGACGAGTTTTCCCTTCTGGTGGTTTAATCATTTCACCAAACTTTTGCGCGGCAAATTTCAAGTCACCAAAAAAACCCCCTTCCTGAGGAGGTGACTGTTTCGCGATACGATCAATCGTACCCATCATACGATTGGTACGACTAGCTTCTTCTTGTTGTTTCATCCAGTCTGTGGATATGGATTGTGAAATACTGTTAGCTGCTTTTATTTGATCTAAAAATGGATTTCTCTCTGGTGGTTTTCTATGATCCTCATTGTTCTTATCAAATTCAAGATTTTGATACACATTCTCTACTGGTTCATCTTCCTCACCATTTCTCAATGCGAAGATTTCTTTTTTCTTTTTTACAAGACTACCTGTATTTTCATTCCGAACTTGAATGGGTTGCGTACTTCTTTCATATTTATCTTGATTCCCACTATAATAATCCACACGACGAACATCTTGCTGAGCTGTATTTGAATTGAGTTCAATCATGCGTTGAAGCGTAGCACGCTGATTATCATCTAGACCACCATTATCTTTTTCCCAATCCTTCACCATAGAAGAAGCTTGTTCTTTTTCTATGTCACTTTTCTTTTTACGAGGCATACTTCACACTCCTTACCAAAATCCTTTCGGCCCAAACTGTTTCAACAAAGAAGAAGACTCCCATGGTTTCCTCAATAACAGCGACTCCACATAAGATGGTGCTTTCTTTACTTCTTCCTTCTTTTGTCCATATGCATACGGGGCATTATTTGGGTTACTGTACCAATTAATTTGATCGCGTGTATAACCATTCAATGAAGATTTTGAGCTTACACTTGGTGAACTGCTTGAAGAACTTCCACTACTTGACGTTCCTCGCGAGCCGCCACCTCCACCACTATTTCTAGAGGCGGCTGCTTGCTTTTTTAGGTTATACTCCTGTTGCCAATGGCTATCAGATACACCATCTCTCCCAGAACGATAATTGAATTCTTGTTGCCAACGATTGTCGGATACACTGTCGCGACCGGCCCGGTAATTATAATCTTGCTGCCAACGGTTATCCGATACACTGTCCCGACTTACTTGATAGTTATAATCACGTGTATCTTTTTGTTTCCCATAATTAAAACGACTCAAATCGAGATTGTAATTCCGATTATCATTATTTACGGAATGATTAAATCGGCTCACATCAAGATTATAATCACGTAAGTCTTTCTCCTTTCCATAATTAAAACGATTCAGGTCTAAATTATAATTCCGATCATCATTTTTCATTTGATAGTTAAATCTATTTTTATCAAGACTATAGTTTCTACCATCATTAAAAATCGTATAATTAAAACGCTGTTGGTCTAAATCATAATTTCGATCATCATTTTTCACGGTGTGGTTGAAACGATTTATATCCAGATCATAGTTTCTATCATCATTTCGAACCGTATGATCAAACCGGTCTCGTTCTAAACCATAGTTTCGATTATCATTTTTCACTTGATGGTCAAATCGTTTATTATCGAATTGATAATCTCTCCAATCTTTGTCTTTCGTATAATCAAACTTATCACGCTCTAAATCACGATTTAACGTGTCATTTTTCTGTTGATAATCGAAGCGCTCTTTATCAAAATTATGGTTTCGTAAATCATTTTTCTGTTGATAGGCAAAGCGGTCTTGATCCATCTTCATTCCTTGTTCTCCACTCCATTCCTGAAACGCCTGTTGGCGTTCACGGAAACCAAGGTCTTGGTCACGTTCCATTAGTTGGCGAGCTAAAGAAGCAACTTTTTGTGTACGCTCTGCTTCTAAATTTCCTCTTTGTGATAAACCTGCAATCGCGATTTTATTCATCGCATCTTGTGATAAACCCGAGCTTCCCATCCCTCTTGCAGCTGCTTGTTCTGCTGCTTGCGTTTGACTATCCGCTACACTCGTTTGCATGTTTTGCAATGCTCTTTCATATAAAGAACCCAGCTCGTCATTCGCTTGTAAGCGTGCATCTTGCATACTTAAATTACGCCGTTCTGGCGTTGTAAACACTGGATAATTCGTCATACAAACTCACCTCATCCCATTGAAATAGCCATATAATGAAAAGCCAGTGAAGTATCTCTTGTTGTATTCTTATTGTGCAAAGTAAGTGTAAAAGAAGTTACCGTAACTTGTGAAAGATATACCACGATGTCTCCTGTTCCAATATCTCCATTCGCCGCTGTCACTGTAACAAACGGAATTTGGGAAAAGGCAGGAGTAAATAAGATTTGTTTCTGCAACGTTTGCCCACGACTTATCTGAATAAACTCTGTCTTTCCCACTCGTATGTTATTTTTATAGAACCCATACTCATTTAAATTTTGTAAAATCCCATCATTGTCATTATGAGCATTAATTAAATTCGTAAATTCTTCATTTACTTGCCCAGATGAAATGGTTGTACCTGGCATAAAATTATATTTTCTTTGAATTTGTACCATAGGACGTCTCCTTTCTTCTTTTCAATTCATACTGAACCCCGATGCCGTATACAACAAAAGGACGTATATGAGTTACGTCCTCGATAATCATGCCTATTTTTTTCGTTCGATTATTTACCCGTAGGCGATTAATATACATTTCGATTCTATCAAATGTATTCTGGTCCCAAATCGCTTCATCCCAATTGGAAACATTCGCAGCATTTGGTCTTGTACCATTTACCTGCTTGGTTTCAAAATCTAATTTCACTCCTAACCGATACCCGTTGGGTTGATTACTATGCAACCATATCCGATGAATCTTTTTGTCTTGTGTCATCAAACCAAAATCAAAATACTTGGTTTCCATGCGAAAAGGAATCGGCTTTCCATCATCATGATATTCAGGATGAAAGACATACGCATTTTTATTGCTTCCAAAATAAAAATTCCCATCATAGTTTACGAATACATCCGCTTTGATATTCGAATAAACAGTCCAACACACCAGCAATTCATCATAGACAAGTGTTTTTCCATTTGGAAAAGATAGATAGTACTTCCCTTCAAAATAACCTGCAACAGCTTTATTTTTTTCTGTAAGTGGGATTGCACGCATTGTCGATTCTATTTGCTTGGTTATAATTTGTGCACTTACCATATTAAAGTCATTCGCAAATAATCCATATACATGTGTATCACTCAAATAAAAAATTTGATTTCCAACTACTTGAATACTCTCAGGTGCCATACAGCCCGTTGGTGTATTGATCTTTACTAATTCATAATCATATGTTGTTTTTCCATATAAAGCCCATATGGAATGCCGGCAGAAGATAATTAAACTATTTCGAAACGTTACCAGCCCTACGATTTCATCATTTTCATTACTTGCCACATCAAAAAAATTAATGGCGGGAAAATAATCATATACAGCGTATCCAAGTTTGGGATCGATGTGGGAGAATGAAACCCGATTCTTTATGTCATGACCCACAACAAATAACCGCCCGCCAAAGAAAGCCATGTATTTGCAGTTAAATAAAGAACCTATATCATTCAATCCTGGATTTCTTTGTTCATCCGCCGTAGGTACATATGCTGTTACAGATGACAATTGATTTTCAGCATACACTTTTAGAGAAATATTATTGGCAACTAAAACAACACGGTTTCCTTTTCGGTCTTTCATCGTGATAAAATTCGCTCTGTCACCAGTAGAGGGCGGACCTGGGATATCAACAAAGAACTTCCCATTCCATCTCCTCAAACGGTCACCCATCATCAATAGCTCATTTGTGCCATCCGACTTGAGAAATGTATAGGCACCTGTTATCTTATCTCCTACATAAGCAACTTGTTTATAACCTGTTCGTTTCCGAATTTCCCCCACACCAATCACTGCATTTTCTATTTTACTTAGTTCTTTATCCCCAATTACATTTGCATACACTGTATCATTCAATCCCATTGAAAAATCTTTGAATTCAGCAGTATCCTTCACTCCTCATCACTCCCTTTCAATCCGCAAGGAAGGTAGGAGCATCACTATACTCGTGGATGGTCTTCATTCGCACACCTGACCTCTTTACTTTCCGTTTCTCACGAAAGACGGCATATTGTTGCCTACGTTGTTCATATCGCTGCATACGATCTGGCCTATCCGCATAATCTCCATCCATAAACTGTAGTTGTCCAACAGCGTATAAAATTAATAAATCGTGATAGGGACTATCAATTTCAGGTACATCTTCCATTCCTTTTAGATGACTTAACTTTTTATAATAATAGACCTCAATAGGTTGTTGACTCCCGCCTTGTAACATCAATTCATTTCCCCACACCCAATACCCTTGCTGATTTTCTTCCCCTACAGGTATACGCGGAAATACTTTGTTCGTTTGCATCACTCGTTCTATATCTTGTACGTCATTTGGTAATTTGTATGGATATGTTAAAGTGGCTTTCTTTTCTATCCTTGCAATCGGGGTGATATCATCTAATGCACGATTGAGCCAATGTTGAATATCTCCATTTTCAAAAATGTCGTCAACATCCCGGTTCACTTGCAGGATTAGTTCTTGCAGATTCACTATGATTCCCCCCCACATTTACACCCTGTACATATTTTTGTACGCCATCCACACGGCCATATGCATGCGCGTTCCAAAATGCTTCTTTTGATTCTCTCGCATAATCTTCCGCTAGATCATTCAGTTTTCTTTCTTCTTCTTTTTGTCTCTTTTTCTCAGTATCTTCCACAGTTTGAACAGCGGAGAATCCGTTCACTGTATGGATTCTCTTGATGTGGTCTATCGTACGAGAATCTAATTCTTCAAATCCGATTTGTGGAATTTTCATAATCGACATATCTAATAGTCCATCCATAATGACATGTTCCCCATTTTTAGGATTCCACATAAGATACAAGTGGGGATCATAGGATTGTAACTGTTCTTCCACATGATAGATATCATTTAAAAATGTTCGCTGAAATCCACGTCGTTCATACACGCCCATGATCTATACCTCCGTGAAGTTTAAAAAAGAGGAGCTAGTCGCTCCTCTCAATTTATTTCGTATATCCAGTTGCTTCTTGCACGTCTGACAGTTGCCAGAAGGCATTACGTGCGTGACATACCATTGTTTCTAACATATACGCGGTCGCTTCATATGCCGCTTTATTCGGTACACGCGAGAACATCGAACCATCCTCTTCCATGAACTGAAGGTCCGCTACACGGTATAATCCTAAATCGTCATAATTTCCTCCCCACACAATACCTGCCGGCATATAACGGTCTACTAAGAATGGTTTTCCATCAAACTCTAATGCAGAATAGCCACCTTCTAACTGCATTACATTTGTGTAGCGTTTATTTGTAGTCAGTACAGCCTCGTATGCTGCACGTACACCATGCGAACCCATAAGAAAGTCTGTTTCTTTTCCACTCACAATAGATGTTTCATCCATCACTAAACGTAGTAGCGCATCGGAAATCGGACGAGCCGTTCCATTATTGGCAAACATATTTGCTTTCCACCATGTATATGTGGAAGGATTTAACCCTTGTAAGATGAGCTTATCATCAATAATTCCATTTAACCCCATTGGCTCTAAATTAGAAGACCCAGCTGACACAATGCCATCTGTTGCCGCGGTTGCAACTGCAGCACCGTCAATCGTAACGGTAGTCGCTGCACGATCAATTGCTGTAACAGTTCGATTGCTTGTTGTCACGCTACCTGTCGCATTGACAATATCTACTTTTTGTCCAACGAAGAATCCCTTCACACTACTTACCACAAGTGCATTCGCAGCCGTCGCCTGTGCGGTACAATTCGCAATACGTCCTGAACCATTACCGAAGGTAACACGTGCACGGAAGTTCTTCATATCCGTTGTTAAACCTTTTACCTCAGATTCTACTGCACGAAGATAAGACGTTTCATTTTTCTTCGATGATTCAATGGTTTGTACGGTAAGTTCTAAACGACCAGCCACCATACGTGCTGTACCTGTCGAGCTCTTATACGCTTGTTGTCCCGCTGTTGGTAAGTTACCATTTTCAGCAACTGCCCCAACCCCCGTGTTACGTCCAAAGTGGTGAGGAATTAAGAAATTCGAACCATCACCATTAATCTTTTCCACTTTCTTTTCTAACTGTGAAACGATGTAGTTCGCATTGTTAATCTGTTCTTTAATCCCTGGCAAGTAATCGATTTTTAAAACATCCGCTAATGTCGTTAATGTAGCACCCATAAGTAGGATACCTCCTTAAATTTGTTGGTTTGCTGATCGTAATCGTTGTAATGCTCTTTCACGCGCCACTTTAAAATCTGTAGTTGGTTCATCCGAGACAAGTCCTGTTACACCAGGACCTTCCACCTTCGGCGCTTTCTTACTTTGTAAATATTCTTGAATGGCCGTTTCTTTTGCTGAAGTAAGCTGTTCTTCTAACTGCTGCGCACGCATGGCGTTATACGCTACTTCAAAATTAGGAACATTTTGTTCCACCATAAATTGTTCTAACGCTGCTGCATCTGCGCCTTTTTCTTGTGCGAATTGCCCTAACGCTTGAGTGAATCGTTGTGATAATTGGTGCTGTTCACGCTGATATTCCAGTTCTTCTGCTCTTTGTGCCTTTGCTTCCAGACTCTCTAATTTCTGCTGAATTTCAGGCGTCACACCAAACTTTTCAGCACGTTGTAATAAATCTTGTTGTTCAATTGCTTGCATCATACTATCAAGGTCGTTATAACCTGCTTGTTTCATAAAGAAGTTCATCGCACGGTCATATGTGTCATAGTTACCATATCGCTCAGAAACTTCTTGTTCCCAACGCTGACGTTCTTCCATAAGAGCCGCTTGTGTACGTTCTTGTAATCTCTTCGCAAAAGCTTGTGATTGTTCCATACCTTCTGGTGGTTGTCCTTCTGGATTTTCTCCACCTTCCAATTGTTGCCCAGGTGTTGTTTCTATTTGCCCAGTTGGCTCTGTTATTTCTCCTGTACCTTGTGGAGGCGTGAGTTCTCCACCTAAGTCGCTAGGAGGTACCGTTTCCGTTACGACCTCACCACCGCCTTCCAAACCATTAAAGAATTGAAAATTACCTAAACGTAAACGAAATGGTTTTAACATATTTCTTTCCTCCTGTGGGTGGGCGCAAGTCCACATTCAACGCCCGAATTTTTGTATAGAAAAAAGCCGCTATTAGTAGCGACTTATAAAACAACCCAATCTTCAGCTAAAGCATCAGAAGTGCTAGGTGACCACATGGCATGAGTTCCATCAGCACATCTTAACTGTAAGTATGGGCGAACTTTAAATAAATCTCCCTCATTTATACCCAAAGCTTCAGCGGTCTGTTTGTTGCAAGGAATTCCATCAGGATAACCCTTCTGATAAACTACAAACATATTTTTACCATTCCAACCTTTACGAGAAACCTTTTCTCCTGCCCTAACTGCTTCGATTGCTTGGCCGAAGTTCATTATTCAACAACCTCCCAATCTTCTGCTAACATATCTGTTTGTGATGCTAACCAAGGAACAAATGTATCATCAGCTGTTTTCATACCAATCCAGGGAAGGAGTCCTTTGCATTTGTTGCCACCTACCACTTCAAAAGAGATATCAAACTCCCCCTGCTTTACGAGTCTTAACCACATACCTTCATCATTCCAACCTTTACGAGCCACTGTCTTACCTTGTTTCAATGCTTCAAGCGCTTGACCAAAAGTCATTATTCTACAACCTCCCAATTCTCAGCAAATAATTCAATGTTTGTTTCCTTCCACGGAACTCTACCAAAACGAGATTTTACATACAAATATGGAGCGGTCATTTTGCTATGTTCATCAGGGAACTGTGCACGAATTACTACATCGTTACTCCAATGTGGTAATCGCATACCCTTACCTTTTTTCACTTCTTCAAACGCTTTCCCAAAAGTCATTTATCTCTCACCCTTCTGCACTTCTTTTTCTACTTTCTTTTCTTCAATATCTAATTTCCGATGTTGTAGCTGTAAGTCTTGTTCTTTCATAGCTTTCTGCTCTTCTTGCATGTGTTGTTCTTGTTCCATCTGCTGCCTTCTATCCGCTTCCATTGGCGCATTGAGTGCCTCCATATGTTGCTGTACATGGTCATCAACTAACTGCTGCACTTCAGGTGGTAATTCATCGTATAAGCTTGATTTTCGAAAAGCATTATGAATATATATATGCACTTCATGATCGTAAAAGTCACGTACCTGCGGTGTCGTTAGTTGTAGTTGTGGTGGTTGCATGCCAGCCTGCATGGGGTCTACACCTTGTGCTTGCATCGCTTGGGCTTGCTCCTCAAACTGTTGTTGCTGGATGCTGTATTGTTGCAATGCTTGCAATGATTCTGGTTGCTGTCCAATTTGCTCAAACTGTTTATTTTCCATTTTCGCCTTGTTTTCATCAAGCTGTTGCATTTCAAACAATTCATTACTATCGCCCATACCCATGAGCTTTAAAAACCCCTGAGTATCTGGTGAACCATCTTTCTTCACAATTGCCCCTTTGTCCCACATGGTCATAATGCGGTCTTGTTGCGCTGATTTCATTTCTGGAAGAGAAGAACCTTGAATAATATTAATGTCTTCTCCACCACTTAAATCAGATCCAGTAAAGCTTATTAATTCAATATCATTATCAGGACCAAGAATACGGGCCATACGTTCTTCGGTATAATGTTTCTTCATCAGCATAAGTACACGTTGCAATAAACGTTTCATACCATGCTCATAGTTTTGAGAAGAAACCGCAAGCTTCTCATTCTCCTGTTCTACCATAAGAGATAATCCGCTATACGTATCTAATCCAGAAGGTAATCGTCCTTGTGAAATTTCACGTGCACCTGATAAATCATCGATATCCGCATCATGATTATTTAAAATACGATCATAGAAGGACGGGATATCTGGCGCACCAACTCTTTCAGGTCTCGCGCCCTCAATTGGTGTATAATGAACAATTCCACCTTCTTCATTCGTAATTTCATCTTCATCCACACTTGACCCCATGGGCACAAGCCACATGCTATTCCCCATTTTCCTTGCATGTGTGGCAAACATAGAGCGCATAATATTGATTTCACGCTGAATCGGCAACATATCTTTAATAAATGCTTCCGCTTTTACGCTTCCTGGTATCGGAATATCACCAAAGATAAAGAACGGAATGTCTCCAGCATTTTCGTCTATATCCAGCAATTGTCCACCTGCAATCGTAACTTTCAATCCATTTGGATGCTTACCACACGGTTTTACCCACATTTCATCCACCATCGCCATATTTGGACGCTTTTTACTTGTAGAATTGAATCCATTTTGCGGTGTCACATCAAACGCGGCCGCAAATCCCACATTTTCATCAGCAGCGACATCTTTTCCGTAGCGCTCTTGAATGTAATCAATATCACGTGGCTTTCTTTCCACAATCCAACGAATCTCTTCGTCCATTTCGGCGGCGGGGTCAATGTATACTGTGAGTGGATCACAAATACGACAACGGATTTCACCTGTATACAACTTTTGCATATCTTCTGCGAATCCAATTTCCCCTTCCCCTGGTGTAATATCTTGACCCGCTTCCGCATCAAAGTACACTTTTGCGGCACACCAGCCTTTTACACCGTTATTCAGGAAAATATCACGTGTTTTCCGATCCATTCCTGTTTGTTCCCACCAATATTTAAGAAATTTGGATGCTGCCTTCGCAATTTCAATGCGCGTTTCATCGTTACTATCAGGTACAACATCAAATTTCACACGATTTTTAATTTGTTTCGCGAGCTTGACCATCATACGTGGTCGAATTTGGTTCACTGTAATTCGCTGTTCTCCATTTTCAAGAGGTGCAGTAATCATTTTCTTACTTGTCGGATTCCACACAAGCCACTGGTTCCCACGATAATAGTTTACTTGTGCCATCATTTGGCGTTTCTCTTCCCAGTCCTCGGCTTGGGTAATACGTTCTTCCACAAGAGACACCCAATCATCAGGGCGTTTCTGTTCTTGCTTTTGTTCCTTTGGTTTATTGAGACCAAACAATGCTTCTCACCCTCTTCACACGAAAAAAGAGCCTATACGTTGGAATACGCAAGCTCTTTTAAGATTTCTTCACTCTCGACTTCGACACTTTCTTTTCCGCTTTGATTTCATACCCTTCCACACACAACTCTTTTATCTCTACAGGTGTATAGGCAAATGTCGGGTCAACTTCAGCTCTCTTTTCATACATTTCCTCATAATCATCAGCTACCGCGAATTTTTCAATACTACCTAACGTTAAATGAAACACTCTAGCCATATCGTGGCCACTCCTATTCTAAATGGTATGTTGGTACAGGCTTTTCTTCTTTTTGTGCTTTTACCATCTTCACTTCACCCTGTTTATATTCAGCAAAAGATGGTGCTTGGATACGATCGTACAATTCCTTACGCTCTTGCTTCCACACATCACGTTCACCTTGATGTACACGCTCCATTTCATATGCAAACACACCAAGAAATACAATGACTGCAACTAATATAAAAAAGACAACATACGTCATTGTAGTTGCCCTCCTTTCCTTCGCCCTCTCGATAGTCTAATAATGTGGCGATGTACCTTTTCTTCTAATGTCACTGGCTCTTTTGGAATGAATTTTTCCTTCGCATGATAATAGATAAATCGGTTTAATGCTTGTGACATTGCATCTACCTGGTCATCATTTTTCCCTTGTGGAAAGGATGCGCACTCTTCCACAAAGTCCTGTGTCCATGGAGCATACCTTGGTAAATATACATTTCCTGATTCAATATATGGTGAGACTGCATTTACACGTGCAACCTTCCCGCCTTGTGGATTCACTGGAATCATACCGCCTATTTCATTCTTTAACATCGAAATAATAGCTGGACCATTCGCCTTATCCTCCACTAATTTAGCGTGTGCTTTCGGATACTTCCTTACCATATTACGAATGGCTTGTAGGGTAGTTGGGAAATTCATACGTGCCTTGAGATTATCGATTAAATACATATCCGCACCATTCTTGCCCCATACCTGAATACAAACAAAGTCACTATCTGCTTCATCTTTAAACGTTGCATCAATACTCATGATGATGTGCACCATCTTTGGCAACGTATCATAATACTGCCACCATTTACGCTTTAATAGATTCCCTTCCGCTGCGGTTGGTCTACCTTGATACAATGAGTTAAAGCTACTTGGATATCGTTTCCGTTCTTGTATGAACTCTAACCCATATCGTTCTGGCCACAATGGTTCACCTACTGCTCGTCCTATTACATCATCTTCCTCAGCTTCCAGTGGAAGATTATATACTTGCCAAGGTAAAGGTTCACCATATTCCTTACTTAACAACCGACCCTGTAAATCATCTTCGTGCCATCTTGTTAGAATCAGTATGACAATTGCACCAGGATGTAAACGAGTAGAGAAGCTATCTATCCACTCATCCCAAATCTTACCGCGATGTGTTTCACTATCCGCTTCCTCACGGTTCTTAATCGGGTCATCGATAATCATTAAGTCCGCACCCATACCAGTGATACCTGATAAAACACCACGTGAGATCATGCCACCTATTTCATTATCCAGTAACCATTCATCATGTGCCGAGCTTTCTTTAGATATTTGGATATCAAATAAATCTGGTCCATACTGTTTTACCTTCTCTTTATTCTTCTTACCAAAACGACGAGCGAATGTATCACTATAACTTATCTCAATCACTCTCTCCTCTGGAAAGTTCCCCAAATAATACGATGGTAACGTCTCTGTAATGGTCATCGATTTACTATGACGTGGTGGCATATTAATTGCAATGTATTGGTTCGTGGTCGGAATCTCGCCTGCATTCATTTGTTTCTTTTTATCAATCGCTTCCTGAATGACACCACCAACAAACTCACTATGCGGTGCTTTCTTATATCTACCTTCATGTACATAACACACATACTCATAGTAATCACGACGTGCTATTTCTCTTTGAATTTCATCAACTGTCGGAAGATTTTTTAAGGAGGCTTTCAAGTTGTTTCAACTCCTCTGACGTGTACTTACTTAAATCAGCCTTTTGTACAATCGTTTGTTTCATTTCACCACTATGGTCAATCTCACGTCGGTCACGCCATGCATCAGGCTTTCTATTCTTTAACCAAAAGATGACGGCAGTTGTATCAGGTGCGACTTGTCGCTTAACCCTTTTTGTTTCAACATCTTGAAAGTCATCGTCTTCACTAACTTGTTGTTTTTCCACCGTTACTTCCTCATACGTATAACCTAATGCACGTTTTAGTAGTGCATTCTCTACTTCACGATCCACTACTTCTTTTCCACGACGTACAGCTTGATCCATGATTGGATGTTTCTTTCTCCAATTATGAAGTGTAACGCGAGTAACACCCATGTTATAAGCAATTTGTTCATCGATAAGACCATCACGTGCCCAGCCTTCCATTTTTAATAAGCCTTCTTTGGTTAACCATCTTTTGATTTTCGTCATCACTCTCACCTCACCCAAAATAAAAAAGCAGCAATGTTTCGCTACTTTAAATTTGTTTTATTATTTTCATTTTCTCTAATGTATCTGTACAAGGTTGCTCTTGAAACATTAAACATCTCACATACTGATATTTTTGATTCACCTTGTTCTATCATTTTCAGCATACCTTCAATCTGTTGTGGTGTATGTGCTTTCTTTCTGCCACCTTCTCTTCCTCTTGCTTTAGCAGCAGCTACACCACTTATAACACGTTCATTAATAACTTCTCGTTCCATTTCAGCCATTGCACCAAATATATGGAATAAAAATCTTCCCATTGTTGTAGATGTATCAATACCATCTTTAATAGATACAAAGTGAATTCCTTTTTCATTGAACTCTTGAAGCAAATTAACAAGCTGATGCATTGTTCTTCCTAAACGATCTAACTTATAAACAACTAATGTATCCCCTTTTCGAAGCTTTCCAAGAAGTGATTGAAGTTCAACCCTGTCTTTTTTAGCTCCACTTTCTTTTTCTGTGACGATTTCCTCACAACCGAAGCGTTTCAATTCATCTAATTGCATATCCAAACTTTGCTTTTTCGTTGAAACACGCGCATATCCAAATATCATTGAACCATCACCCTTTGCTTTTGATGGTTTCATTGTATCAATTACCTGTATCGAAATCAATAGTTTTTGATACATAGTTTTGACACATTCGAATCATTGATATAAGGGTGTATGCTTCACTGTCTCATAATCAATTGTTTGTGAGACAGTGAAGCACTCTAAATCATCCAATCATTTGCCAACATATCCCTTTGATATAACGTATTAGCACGGATCCCCTCTTTACCTACCATCAATGTATTTAAAGCATCAGAATAGCTCAAATCACGCTTTAAAACGGATGTATACATCATATGTACCAACTCTCCTTTTATGGTGTAAAAAATGTTTTATTACATGATAAAAAAGAGCACCTACGTCAGTAGATACTCTAAAAAAGGAGCTAATATGAGTGAATATGAAACAACGGAGGGTTGTCCCATACTCCAATATATGCTTGTCTATATGAAAAGGTGCAAACGTAAGAGAGCACTCCCCAGCAAGTGCTCTCTCTTAAAAAATATAGGTAACTGTATTCTCAACCGTTCTATATTATTGTATGTTTATCCATTCTCATTATGTTTGAAATTGTTTGCTAAACACAAAAAGCACCCGTTTCAGCGAGTGCTCTTCAAAAAGGAGATTAAATGAAAGATAACAATTGTTTATGTTACATTATGTTTATCCTCATAAAAGTGTGACAAATGAAAAAAGCACCTGTGCCAGGGCGCTCTTTTCATGACAGAATGTGATTTTTTATGAGCCTTTTTATAAAAAAGAATAAACTTGCACTAATATAATATGATCTTCTTTTAATTTGGTTACTAATAATGCGGTATGTGATATTTCATTTAATGAATATCATTTAAAACCTAACACATACTATTTCTAAAAGGGGTGCGAAATGAAAATTGCACAATTTCTGCTTATTCTTTTTATTTTTCTAATCCTTACATGGTTATGGTTTATGTGATTAAAAAAGAGCAACCATGCATCCGTTGCCCTTTCGTCAAATGTCTATGCTATTACTATAAACCATTTTTTCAATGGATAATATCGGTGGAACTTACTGTTAAAAAAGTGTAAGTTTTTCAGCAAACTTAATTCTCCTCATAATCTCAGCATGCTTTTGATAAATGTAACTTCGACTATAGCCGAATTCAATTGCAAGATACTCTAATGTTTTTCCTTCAACATACTTACCGTACATAATCTTATGCTCTAAACCTTTAAAGGTACGAATTAACTTCTTCAAATCATGTAAATCATTCATTTTATGGGCTAGTTCATATTCAATCCGTTCAATATGATCTTCTACTTTGGTACCATCTGAGTCAGGCGCTAATTTATACTTCGATAAATCACCACCCCGCCAGCGTTTTAATTCCCTTTGACTACGCTGTAGGTTAAATTCAATATACTCAATTTCCCCTTCTAATTCTTGATATACCTTTAACCAGTTAAACAAATGATGATTCACCTGCCTTTTTTAGTAAAATGCGTTACCATCTGTTACCGCCTTCAAACCCTTGATACGAATGCGTTCATCGTACTTTCACAGTCAAAAAGTAACGCATTTACCCCCCTAAATTTCTTTATATAGTATATTTTTTCATCTTTTCTCTTTATATATATTTTATAAAGAAAGTGAATTTATCTGTTACCATCTGTTACCTTAGATAAAACCCTTGATATGACTGCAATTATGAGGTAACAGATATCTGTTACTAGTAACGCATTTATCTGTTATTTTGATTAAAAACACATGAGAATCTGTGATTTTTGAGGATTTTTGTGACCAAAAATGGTCAAACATATTTTTAAACCTATTGATATAACTGAGTTTAAAAAACGCTTTGACCAAAAAAACGGTCACGACCCTTTGACCATGTCTTTTGGAAGCGCGAAAAAATTCTATTCATTATTGATGAAAATGCGCTTATTCTTACCGTCAACCTTTTGAACATGTGATTTATAGCCAAATAACTGAGAAATTTGCTTACTAAAATTAATATTACTAACCGATTGAAAGCCATTCTCCACACAATACACTTTATACTGAAGATATACATCTCCTACGACCGACCGTTCTAGTTCAATATTTTCATTATTTACGAAACTAATAATCGGATTATTTTCTTCCTGGTATTTCACAAGCTCTTCTTCAACTGCTTTTGATTTCGTGAATTTCTTTTCTTCAAGCAAACGTTTCAAGCTTTTTAAAGCCAGAATCAATATATATTGCATGGATTCATCAGATAATAACTTATCTGTAATAAATGGATCATAATCTTCACCTTCAGGTGTGAACTTTGCTTTAAATGGTACAATTTGAAGTCTTCGCCCTAATCCATCAGTGAAATCATTAATACGTGGCATTTCATTTGCACTAAAGATTAATTTTGCATAGTTCGTAAAGTCGAATGGATCCTTACCTTTTCTCTCTACGTTCAATGTTTCACCAGTAGAAAGCTTTTTAAATACCGATGATTCTTTAATGTACCCTTTGCCAATATCATCACCAATGTTTGCTAACTTTCCAAACAGTTCAGCCGTTTTAAATCGCTGGTCCAATTCATTTAAATCTAATGAAGATGCGTTTTCTTCTCCTACTAACTGACGGATAATCTTTAAATAAGATGATTTTCCGTTCGAACCATTCCCCGTTAAGATGAACGTAGCTGCAAACTCATTACGACGAAATAAAATATAACCAAGAATCTCTTCTAAAATAGAGCGAATTGTTTTATCATTTACCGCAATTTTATTTAATGTTTTATCCGTAACTTTATAGTAAGCATCTGGAATATAAGCGACTGGAATTTTATTACGTGTAATAATTTCAGGTGTAAAGTCTTCTAATTGCCACGTTTCTAAATTAAATACACCGTTCTTCACAACAACATATTTGGTAGAAGCAAAATTTTTATGCTTTGCTTTTAACTGTAAATAAGCCAATGTTTCTTGACGTTGCATCCTTTTTAAAGCTGGAATATGTTTAATCATGGCTTCTTCAATATCTTCTTGCTTGTCCGAATATACACCGTCTTTATAGATGTGTAGGATATTTGTGATCTTACAGATATGATGTTCATTTATTAGAAAATCCCCGAATTTTTCATGTTGGAAGGCGCCCTTTATGTAAAAGGACTCCTTCATGAATGCTTCATCACGTAAAATTATATTTAATTCATTTTGTTCAACAGGCTCTTCCAAAATATAATTATTAATAATGGAAATGGTCTCTTTAATATCGTTTTTAGCCATTCCTTGAGATTGCAATTTTAATATATAAGTAAACAATTTATCATTTCGCCCATCACCTTCAGTCATTTTGGTGAGGTTCGGATTTTTTTTATTGTACGGATATAACCAAGTTGGTAATGGATCATGTTCATTTGTTTTTCGTAACCATCTACGAGTTTCACCATTTATTTTAAGTGGATCGGCAGTGTTTTTTATTCCTAATTTATAATCACAAAGTAGCCCGATATTGGAAAACCACTTTATTTTATTTGCTGTAATGTCATAGCCTTTGAAATAAAAATGCATACCATTTGTTGTTTCTAATACGGAGCATCGAATATTTTTATCTTCTATGATGTCTAGAAGCATTTCAGCTTCATCTATATCGTCAATATCAACCATAATGTAATCGTCATCTAAAATACCTACGAAGGAGTCATGTTTTCTTGCTGTATGATACGATAATAACTTCGTGCCATCCTTAAATTTACTAGCTGCATGTTTTCCGTTGCCCTTCAGGTACCCTTTATACAAAGAAATCACCAACTTTCATAAAACGCCCTTATAATTTATTTTAATAAACTTTAAATTGTCAGATACCTACGGTATTAAAAAAGATTTTAAAAACGAATTTAACCCATTATATGAAGTCATTTTTTCTAAAAACTGTTTAAAGCTCAATATTTTGTTAATAATGTAGATACAGTTTCTGATTTCCCTTCATACCCGAGGGCTTAGCAGTTAGCTTTTGCTAGCTGCTCTTTTATTTTTGTTCACTTCCACCCATCTATCATCATCTAATAGCCAACCTTGCTTATATAATTCTGTTAATGTTTCACGTCTCTTTTCTCTCACACTACAAACCGCCTCAATCATACTTCTCAAACCCTTTTGATGCTCGGTTATTCTGTTTTCATAATCCAACATATCTTTTTCATAATTCCTAACATAATCTTTATAAGCTGCAATTCTTTCTTCCGGCCACTTTTCCATATTATTTATCCTCCCCTAAAAAATCATCAATTCTTTTATTTGCTAACTCCCAATACCACCAATAATCTAATTTACCTGGTATTTTCATATCACTAATCTCATCATTTACAATGAAACATCGTTCAGGTACATAGGCGATTTTCTCAGCGGTCCCATCTTTTACTTTCCGTAACTCTTTATCGTTCAAATCAACACTTGCAAATACACGAAATACTTTTTCATTCATCCTTCTTGTGCCGTACCTTGCATAATCATATTTGCTACTTATCTTTACAATCTTTTGAAACTTCACTAGTTCCGTACAATTAAAGATTGTTTTCTCTGGATCAATGCCTTTTACGAAATAATTAACAACTGCTTCATTTACAATTGGTAAATCGTAATCAAGTGGATTCAGTTTTTTTACATAAGCACCCTTAGATTTATATTTCCCTTCCGCATCTACTAAAATATAATTATTAACGTCCTTCTGAATCACTTTGACAAACTCTTCGAATTCTAATTTCATTTTTGTGCGATGTTCCCATGCGTAACAAATATCATCAATCACATCGTAATCATTATAATGCTGCAGCTTAACTAAAACGCCATCCGTATTTGATTGGATAATTTCGCAATGTGGCTCCAATTTTTCAATTAAATCAAGAAGTAATGTCATTCCACCAATACAAACATTGTTGGCCATAAGTGGATCATAAAGACCATTGTACTTATCCTTCATCGCTCCATATGTCCCATTAATTACAATTTTCAAGGGGGCTTGTCGTTTATCTTTAACAGCTTTATATTTAATCCTGGTGTCACGAATGCTACGAAATTTACCAGGATTCTTTACGTTTCTAGATAAATAGCCATACTCAATCATCAATGCAGGATAATAACTTTCTACGTCTATATTCAGAAAGTGACCAGTACCAGCGTAATTACTTCTTGCACCGTGCAAACCACCCCATGCGAAAAGGTGCGGTACACCTGCAATATTGAGTTCTAAAACCTTATTGTAATCTTTATTTTCTTTATAAAAACCCAGGACTTCGGTGTACTTATTGATTTTCAACGTTGCTGGAAATGTAAAATCAAATTCATCATCCCTTGGAACAGTGGGTTGCTTAGCATCTAGAATAAAGGCACTTAATTGCGCTTTTGTTTTGGATATATGTTTGAGTGGTAAATGAAACATCTTTAAAAGTTCAACTTGTGATTCAAATTCCGTAATCGTTTCTATGAAAATATGCATGGTCTCATGTACATCATGGCGACAATATTTGATTACTTCCTCAATTTCTTGTTCCGTTAGTTCACGTTGTGTATGGAATGAAACTGAAGTTTCACGTATATCATGACCTTGAAACCCTTCTAATTGCTTTAAAGAACGAAATTTATTAGTCATTACATCAAAATTAAATAGCTGTATCTTCCAAAAATCTTTATAAAACTTCCACCCCAGTTCACGTTTTACAATAATCCAATGGTTCATTTCTTGAGGTGTAAAACCGCAAATAATGGCTTTTAAAATGTATTGGTCATAATGACGAGAGTTATAACCAACCCAAATGTCATTTTTATGTTCGTTATAAAAATCAATTAAAGCTTGTTCATTATTCACGAAAATTTCTTCTGATTGATCGTCTGTATTTGTAATGACTACTAACCAATCATGTGGGAACACTTCGAAATCGTAAAAGAGCATGATATCACTCCTTTCACTCATTTAGCCAAAAGAAAAGAGAGCTCGGAAGCTCTCTTTATTCAGTTATTCAACTTCAAACACTTCGACAATTTTAAATTGATCGTAACCTTTTTTGTCCGTTTCTTTTTCAAGTAAATATTCAAATTTACCGTCGATGTCTTCATGAATATCAAGTATTAAATCTGCATACTCTCCAAAGCTAGTAAATTTAACGTCTTCTTCTTTGCAATCCCAAAGCTTACGTAACATTTCATTATTTTGATGAACTTGATAACCCCACGCTTTATCATTTTGAGGTTGCATTACTTTGTAATAGAAAATCTTTTGACCCTCAAATTCACCATCAACGATGTTGAACCAAATCATAAGCATTGGGTCACCTTTCTTAGATTCAGTGAGTTCCATTTTTTCAACCGCTACTTCATATTGACCATCCGGAACCTTTTCAAAGTCTCCGCCACCACCGTTTTCCTCTACTTCTTGTACATCTGCTGCTAACGCTTCTAAATCTACTTTTTTATCAAATTTAGACCAGTTAAATTTTTTCTCTGCCATTATTCATCTTCTCCTTCTTCATCGTCATTAACTGAAACTGTACCATCTGGATTCACACTATATTCCACACCTTCATGTTTTTCACCAGATTCTTCATCACCTTTTGGAGATGCCTCTGCATCTTCCATAATTTCACGTGGCGTGTTATAGCTGAAAGCTAGATCAACTAAGAAGTAAGTACCATATTTATTGTGTTTTTCACTAATTTTGAATGATGTTAGATATGCATTATCCTTTGCTTCTGTCACAATTCCTTCCGCTTCTTCACGAGTATCAGCATAATGCTGTTCTTTTGTATTCAGTTCCTTTACTGCCATAATTTATCTCTCCCTTTTTATAATTATTTATTTGATCTTGATCTACGCGTACGTTTAGATGCTTCTTCTTCAGTTGGCCCATCAGCTTCACCTGGTGGCGTATCATCTTCAACCGCTTTACGTTGACGACGTTCACGCTTTGGCTTTTCTTCCTCAACAGGTGCATCTGGTTCTTCCTTACGAGAACGACGACTGCGTTTTGACTTCTCTTCTGGTTCATCATCTGCAGACTTATCTTCATTTTCAGCAAGCCACTGTTCATATTCTTTTTTC
The DNA here is from genome assembly GCF_050172095.1 of Bacillus sp. GMs2/2. Classification (NCBI taxonomy): domain Bacteria; kingdom Bacillati; phylum Bacillota; class Bacilli; order Caryophanales; family Bacillaceae; genus Bacillus; species Bacillus sp. GMs2/2. The sequence continues at coordinate 7,216 of NZ_JBNLYE010000024.1, read as the reverse complement.
GTACGTTCATCAAAAATATCTGTTTCTAAGAAGTCTAATGACTCACCCTTTTTAACTACAATGAAATCATCAGAACCTTCATGTTGGAAATACATCGTTTTTGTGGCCACATTTTCTTCAGACGTGCCTTCCTTTTGCTTACGCCCTGTGCGTTTTGGTTTTTTCTCTTTCGTCTTTTCTTCTTGTGCAGCCGTAAGTTCTTCAATAAATGCTTCCATATCAAGCGGAATTGTATCTACTTGGAAATCATAACGACCACCACCGAATACATTTTGTTTTTTCGTAAGTTGTAAAAATCGTTTATCATCCGAATCGACATAAGCACGTAATGTTAAATCAACTGTTCCCGAAAGGAAATTTGCTACTTTGTCATTGATATTTGGTTTGAATGTTGTACGCTTCGCTCCACCTTTCAGGGTGTATTCCTCAACTTTTTCCTTACTGATATAAATAATTTGGTACCCTAACGCCTTCAATCGCTTCATAGCGTTATTAAACTCAGTTGTTACTAATGACCAACCTTTGCCATATGAACCATCTGACTCATGCTCCCAACTGTTTTTATCAAATACATATACACGGCAATGTTCATAAAGGTCTTCGACCAGGTCAATTGCTACAGCTTCATAATCATTTTCAGCGGCTTCTAATTCAGCAACTACATCCAGGAATAAATCCCAAGCTAATTTACGACTTGTCACACGTCCTTTTTTCGTTACTTCATCTACAATTGGGATAACAGGTGCTGTCGTATTATCCGTGTTACCATCCGTATTTAAGAAAAGAACATTTTCCACTTGATCTACGAAAGTACTCTTTCCAGTGTAACTATCTGCATATAACCAAAAGTCTGGCTTTGTATCAATTTTTCTTTCACGACGTTCATTTTTAGGTAATACCATTTCAATCTCTCCCTTTTCATTTTCTATAGCTTCTAAATAGTTAGGTCTGAAACGTGGGTTACAAGCAAAGCAATTTCCACTTGCATTTCTCTTTGAAAAGCTGTTGGCTTTTTCAATCGTTTTGATGCTATTTAAGAAATACACCGTTTTCATTTCATCAAATTCAATTGGAACAAATTCAACTTGCGATTCCTCCACTGTTTGTACTAAACGTTTTCTAAAGGTGTGTAAATCTTCATCTTTCTTTTGCTTAATACTTGTTTTCGGGACAAATAGATAAGCTAATTTTTTTATATCAAACCCGTCTTGCTCCAAGTAATCTTTATAAATGTGCAACTGTCCGCTGTTCATATAATTCTTAACATGATTTGAATATTTAAAATCTATAACCATACATGTACCGTCAGGTGCTTTTAAAATAAGGTCAACAAACCCAACATAATTTGGTTTATCAATCTTGTATTCGTGAATGAACTCAAATTCCCCGAATGCTTCTTCTAAGAAGTTTTGTACTTTTGGAATTAATATTTCTAGCTTCATCGCTTCTTCTACAATGGCATCATTCATGACTGGAAATGCATTGTAGTATTCATTTAAAGCTGTTTCTACATCATTTTCTATTCCTGTATGCAAAGCATGACCAATGATTAATGGATTTGCTGCATTTGTTAAATCCTGAATTTCAGTTAAACGTTTGTTGTACCTTATATCAAAGTGATAGGGACAATCTTCATACAGTGAAACTCGACTATAACTATATTGCGTCATCAAAACCACCGTTCTTTCCATGCTTCAAAATCTTTTGGCCTTAAAATATAAGCTTGTCCGCCTGAATCTTTTATTTTACGAATGTTATATAGTTGTAGCTTTGAAGGTGTACCTACATCCGTTTTCAACTCAATTCCATGAAACATTCCACCAATACATGCTAAAATGTCGGGTATTCCTTCTTTGGTATACTGACTACCAGCCCAATACTTTACGTGCCATACACCTTTTTCTTTTAAATATTTGATAACTTTTGCTTGGAATTGTGACTCTTTCATTTACTTCACCACAAATTTCACATGAGCTTTTCGAACAGATGTCTTTGGATAATCTTCTAAAAGCTCACCATATAATTTTGGTTCTTTGTCCTTTAGCTTTTTCGTATCAATTGATGTTGTCTTACTTTCATCAACTCTTGTAATTTTGATTAGATCGTTATCAATGGACTTGATACCGTGCTCATCCATTGCTTTTTCAAGCTCCGCTTTCATTTCTTTTGACTTCTCAGCGAGTGCTTTCTCCTGTTGAGTATGAATTGCAATTGCTGTCATAATTGCCAAATGCTTATTTTCAAATGCTTGCACTTCATTGGGCATTTACATCTTCCTCCTTTTCAAATAAAGCATCTGTATAATCCCTACGCTCTTTCAGAACATCTAACATGCGCCATTCTATCGATCCATCTGTAAGTAAGTAATAGTAAAAACAAGGTCGTTTTTGCCCTATACGATGCGTGCGTTTTTTACTTTGTTCAAACAACTCACTTTTATCTGTTAGCGTAAAATAAACAATCTTATTAGCTTTCTGTAGGTTTAATCCCATCGCGCCAGCTTGATATTGAATTAATGTGACCGAGTTATCATGTTTTTCATAGGCTGAAAGGTCCTTAATATCACCGTTTATTGTAGCAATTGGTCGTTCGATTAAATCGACCAGTGCCATATATTCCTTTTTAAAGTTGTAAAAGATGATGATGCGGTCATTTGTACTTTCTATAAGGTCCTTGATGTATTGTAATTTATGTTCGTTATAACTCCCTGCAAGTTGCCTTAAGTACAACTTCTTTGCTGCTGGTGTATCGCCGATTAGTAATTCTTCACCAATTTCTATAATGTGATGCTTCTTAAATTCGTTGTACATCTTGGTAACAGGTATCTTCACTGGAATCTCATTGGTATTGGGTAAATCAAAGACTTCCTCTGTTTTCATAAATACGGCACCATGCTTCTTTAACTTTGCTTTTAGTCGCTCTACGTTTTTATAACCTGTAATTTTCATTTGTTGGTTTTTATCGTCCCATTCCTGAACTACGAATTGTTTTAAGAATAATTTTTTACTAATATTCCAACCTAACAAATGCAATTGTGACCACAATTCTTCATACTTTCCACCTGTCGGTGTACCTGATAGTAAAATGACATTTTCAGCGTTTAATCCCAAGATAAATTTACTTCGATTAGACTTTTCATTTTTAATCATGGAAGACTCGTCCAGCATAATTGTGAAATCCTTTAACTTCTTTAGTTCATCCCTACGCCATACCTTGTCATAGTTGATAATTAAAACACTTTCAGGTGGTATATGTTCTAATTGTTGCTTATCGAACACAATTACTTTGTAGTCGTAATGTTGTTCAAAATGCTCTTTCCAGTCGTCTATTTTGGATTTCTGACAGATTAATAAGTTATATGGTGTATTGAGCTCCCACATTTTTTCAGAGCCTACAAAGGTCTTCCCTAGCCCCATATCAAGGTAGTACGCCACACGACTATGCTTGTATGTATCGTTTAACGCTCTATCTTGGTGTGGAAAGAGTTGCATGTACATCACCAAATTTCGTGTTATAATGTCGTTAATATATGTTTCTATTAGACCGTCAGCCCCAACTGGCGGTTTCTCTTATATGGTAATTTCCCAAGGAAGAATGATCTTTTCACAGGTTGATAATCTGGATTGATTTTTAGAAAAGCTGCATTTTTCTTTTGATGTACTGTAGATTTACCCATTCCAAGTCTCACTGCAATTTCTTCTGCGGTATACCCTTCACCAATATGCAGTATGATGGCTTTTTCTTTTCCGTTTAGAACACCTGTGACTTCTTCAAATTCAAGAAGTGTTGTTACCTCTTCTTCCACATCAATATCTGATACTGCAAAAAAATCATTTATTACTTCCCCATCTCGATGTAAATCAATAGATCGCGTCTCAATTTGGTTTCTTTCGTCCACACTGACATATCGACTAACTTTAAATAAAGTACCTTTTAAGTGAATTTCATTACTCAAATACCATCGCAATCCTCTCATCACGTAAGCGCTAAATGTACCTATTCTTTCTGGATTATGTTTCACACACCGCTCCCAAAGATACATATTTCCCACTTGCACCAAATCATCAAATTCCATATTGTTATTTTCAGCAATTCGTTTCGCCATGTGATAACTACCAAATTGTTGTTTGATCGCAGCAAATACTAGATGTTGTTTTTCTTCGAACAACTCTTCAGGTTTCATTTTCTTTTACCATCCCTTCATTATTTTTCAAATAGCTCGTCCACTGTTGTTTTGAAGTATTTTGCAAGCTTCTGGGCTTCTTTTAAGGTGAAATCACGTTTACAATTTTCTTTTAGATAATAAGTTTGCTTACACATGTTTACTAACTTCCCAGCCGCTTCTTGTGTCATACGCTTCTCTTTTCGAGCGATAAATAGATTTTTATACATTGAGATCATCCTTATTTAGCAATTGTTTCTTCGTGTAATTTAGCAGTATCTACAGCATGACGCCCTAACTCACTAACGATTTCTTGCGTTTTTTCTACCCCATGTATTTCAACCAAATCCAGTACAAACTGATTAAAATTCCACAGCTTTGATGTACCTATTAGCCTTACAAGCTTTTTTTCACGATCACCGTATTCCTGGATGTTCATTTTGGTTTATCCCCCTTCAGTTATAAATTTGGAATTACACGTGTAGCAAATGTATTTCGATGCAATAAGTGAAGTTGTCCATCTGTTTTCTTAAAGATCAACCAGTTTTCAGGATTCAACTTATACGACGCAATACGGACTTTTTCACGTTTAGATGGTTTTTTGCCATTTTTCATTCTTATCACCTCCCTTCAGTTAACTCGTTTTCTTACAAGATTTTATCTTTTCCGCAATTCGCGGAAATGCATTCAAAAAAATTTCTTCCGAAGGAAAATCCATTTGCATAGCTAGTTTCAATACCCATTTTTCCGCATTATGCAGATAAGAAGGTAATAGAAGCCACTCTACTGGAAACTCTAAAAATGTTGCAATTTTCATAGCCAAAGATGCCCCGGGTGTTCTTCTTCCACTCTCGATGTCTGCATAGTGTGTAGGACTTATATTTAAAGCTTCCGCAATGTCTGCTTGCGTCAACTCATGTTGTTTTCTTATTTTCACAAGCCAATCTCTTTTCATGAGGTACCCCCTTACTTCGCTTATTGCTTATTATATTATACGCGTTATGCGTAAAAGTAAATACCCTTTTATACGCTATATGCGTAGATTTTATTTTTATTTTAGTGTAAGCTGTTTATACAGGTATTCAAGTTATAGTAAAACGGGTAAAGTACTCTATTTTAGGGGGGTTTTATAAATGGATATAGGAGGAAACTTAAAGTTTCTACGCAAAAGATATGGGTGGACAACAGAACATGTGGCAAATCAATTAGAAGTCTCAATTTCAACCTACAATGGTTATGAAATAAACTACAGAAAACCAAATCCCGAAATGCTATGTAAATTAGCTGATGTGTTTAATTCCACAACTGATTTCATATTAGGGAGAATTGATAATCCAGATGGCTCCAAAGATAACCTACAAGATATTTTAGAAAACGGTACACTTAATTATGGTGGAAGAGAACTTACTATCGAGGAAACTGAAAAAGTAAGAGATTTTTTCAACATTGCTATAAAACGTATGTTGAGTTAACAAAAAAAAGGAATAGCATTTGGCTAGTCCTTTTTTTGTTGCAATATATTCGTGATTTCATCAAATTCCTTTTTCGTATATATTCCTGTTTTATATAACTCATTTATCACATATTCAACATCACAACTGACTTTTTTAGACTCTAAGAGTTTTCCAATCATACATTTTGTTTGTTCTACTACCCCTACAGTTTCTAACATCAAAATTCCTCCCTTTTCTATTGGTAAAAATTTGCGGTTGTTTTTTTCTGGTTCAGAATATAATCAGCCAAGCCCAGAAAGTACGAAAGAGGCTGCGTAGTCGCAACCTCTTTCATTTCGATATTTAATTTCCCCTCATAACCCACCTGGTTCCGAATTCATATATTGTACATATTCGTTATTTAGTTGCTTACTAGCAACATGCTCTTTCTCAGCTACCCCTGTGTTTAAAGCTAATGCTAACGCACCAACAACGCCTAACAATAGTATACCAATTTTTCTCATACTCTCTCAACCTCTCCCTGTTTCTTTTTTAATAATTCAATTGTACGTCGTACCGCTTTAGCATAATGGTAATTTGCAACCCGCTCAAAGCGCATAAGTGCCTTTTCCAAGCCCTCTAAATCTTCATTTATCCTAGCAATGTAGTAATCAGTAAAAGGTGAGCCACCACGTTCTTTAACTAAATTATATATCATTTCTAATCCTTTTTCCTTATCTTCATACAATCCTATATAGTAACCTAATTCTGAAACATCAATGTAATCGAAATTAATTTTGTCTAAATTAAAACCAAATTCAATATATAAGTAATTTAATGTAGTATTAAAAGCTTTATACTTTCTACTTTCACGAGATACTCCATGTTTATCTAGGTAATTGATACTATTCAAAATCCACTTTTCCGAGAGAAGCTGGTCTTCAAACATATAGCTTTCTCCAAGACAACACATGCTGGTCGCCCTAATTAGTGGTATAAGAATTTCACTCGTTAAAATCTTATTGCATTTTTGACGGCACAATTCTAATTTATCATCAAACATATGAATGTAAGCCATCCGCTCATCAAAATACATCGTTAACCAACTATTTATAAATTTATCTGTAACTTCTAATAAATATTGTTCCACATTATCAGTATACGGATGCATTGCTCTTATATTAAATATGTCATTCATAGTAAAAGCATATAAAGTATTCAACATTATCTGGCACTCAGCATCTGTGGAAAAGGTCTGTTGCTTCATCTCATCTAATAAAGGCTGACCTTTCTTTTCATTTTTATTTCTTTTATTAAATATTTCATATACACGTAAATATTTTCTTACCTCTTCATTAGCTTGGTTTTCCTTTATTATAAAGTCCATTAATTCATACTCACCAGTACCTTGACAATAAACTAGCGATTTACGAATATTAAGATCATTTTGAGAAAGTTTAATAAAACTTCGTATTACTTCCTGCCGTTCTTCTAAATTTTCATAGACAACATCCATGATTTTCATAAATGCGTCTAATTTCATTTCAGCTGTTTTACCGGTTACAATTCCGTCAGTAATGACCGAACGATCTACACCGACTTTCTTTGCTAACGGACGAAT
>NZ_JBNLYE010000023.1:0-34454 GCF_050172095.1 Bacillus sp. GMs2/2 | reverse complement strand
TACTATCTTTTAACTATCGAATTACATTACAGAAGACTTACATGTTTGTAAGTTATGTGTAATGTAATTCGATAGTTTCCCTTACTTATATTTCGTACAATAAAGTTAGAAAGTAAGCCAAATAAGAAGAACAATCACATAACCAAATTGCATTGCTAGTAGCTACTCTTCTTATACCTTTCACCCATGCTACTACAATGTACCCCCTTCCCCTTTATATAATAAAAAAGCCTTAGTCTATATGGACTAAGGCTTTTTTGCTAACCCCTAAAATACCCTTACCTAGTATTTTTATTTTCGACAAAAAATAGCTGGGGGTATATTTCACTATCTCATCGTTAAAAGTTTACTCTTCGCATTTATAGGAATATTTGCAACCTCAATCTCTTCAATCGATTCACCGTAACGTCCTTTCGCAAAAACCTTTAATGCTTCATCTCTCTTTAACATATGCTTAACCGTTTTCTTTATTTTCTGCTCTCTACCACGTTCATCGAATGCAATAAATTCATATTCATACCACTCATCACCAATATGCTGACCAATTGTATTCACAACCGTATAGTATTCTTTCGTCTTATAAAATGGATTATATTTATCGATAACCGGTCCAAGTTTCGTAGGCAGTAACATTACTACTATCACTATCATCGCTATTATAGTAGTGATCATTTTTTTCTTCATAATAAACATTCCTCCTCTGCAGGATATATATACATCCATTTTAAAAAGGGGGAATAAAATCTACTATTGAATCTCATTACATTACACTTACATTTTTGTAAGAATTAAAAAAGGTGAACGAATTTACTCGTTCACCTTTTAGCTTGCTTTAAAGCCACCGCCAAGTACATCACGTACATCATGTATAACAACGAAAGCATCTTCATCTACCCGGCTAATAACTTGTTTTAACTTAACAAGCTCTTGTTTATTAATAACAACATATAAAACTTCTTTATTTTTACCAGTATATCCGCCGCGCCCTTCTAATACAGTAACACCGCGTGTCATATTTTTCGTAATAGCTTCACGAATTAAATCTGGTTGATTCGAAATAATCGTAACAGCCGTTTTTGTGTCCATTCCTTCTACAATGAAATCAATCACCTTCGCTCCAATGAACACAGCTACAAGTGTATACATTGCCTTTTCTTGCCCTATTATAAATACAGAACCAGCAATTACAACAATATCAATAATTAGTACGCCTTTACCTACACTCCAACCTAAATATTGATTTGCTAACCGAGCTAAGATTGCTGATCCTCCCGATGTACCTCCGGCTTTGAACATACAGCCTAATCCAATACCCACAAATAAACCAGCAAATAAAGCCGCTAATAATGTATCACTATTTACATGATACTCAATATGTTCTGTAACGTATAAAAACAAAGATGTTTCTACAATCCCTAAAATTGTATAAATCATTGTTTTCTTATCAAAAAATTTATAACCAATAGCTAGTAAAATTGCATTTATAGCAAAGTTCACAATTCCTGGTGACCAATCAAATAAGTAGTACGTAACAACCGTTAAACCAATAATTCCACCTTCCGATAAACGGTTTGGAATTGCAAAGTAATTAATACCAATTGCGAATAATAATGAACCAATTGTAATTAGTGTTATTTCCTTTATACGTTGATTAACCATAGTTCATACCCTCCCCCCATTTGACATTGTATCACTATCTCCTAGAGGTTTAGAAGTGGTTTTTATTCCGCATTTTCCCTCTTAAAAATTGAAATATTATGTTTAAACAGAGGGTTGATTAATTATTCATATTTGCCCTAACTGCACGGACAAATTGCTCCACATTCCCTTTCTGAATATACTTAGCGCGAATGCTTTCATGACTACAAGTAAATTCAAAATACGGATGAAAATCTATGTTATCTATATGCAAATATGAATACTCTTTAAATATTGAAGAATAGTACGGGAATTTCCCGTAAAAAAGGAGACGTCTAGTAGTGGCAACAAAAACCCCATGTTGATACGATAATATAAAATTATCCTTCTTAAATATCCCTACCACAAAAGCCAGAATCTTTTCATCATCATCTACATACTTTTTCATACTCGATAAAAGTTCATTCATGCATATTCCTCCAAATTCTATTCATTGCATTAACACTTGAAAAGAATCCATGGATTATTACAAACCGGTTTAACTCCTTTATAAAGTATGAAACGCGTTTCCTGTCAAAGATATTTCAAAAAAATAATCCGTTATGCGATTATACACATAACGGATTAAAATTAAACCGTAGAGCGTTCCACAAGTTCGTATGGAATTTCCAGCTTTTCTTGTTTAGAACTCTCGTCATTCACTTTTCTATGCAACATTTCAAAAGCAGTTTTCCCTATCTCCTTTAAATTTTGATCAATAGTTGTCAATTGTAACACTTGCGAGATAGGTTGATTATCAAAGCCAATAATCGCTAAATCCTCAGGAACTTGAATCCCTAATTTTTCAACCTCTGTCATAACCCCAATCGCAACTTCATCACCTGCTACTATTAATGCTTCAGGAAGATCCTGCATCTCTTTTAACTTATGAGCCACTTTTACACCATCTTCTAGTGTAAAACATTCTGTAAAAATCCATTCTTCATTAACCTCTTCGTCTATAGATTGTAATTGCTGTTTATAAACATCAAAACGCTTTTGACTACTCGGCCCTAATTTTCTTCCCGTACAATAACCAATTTTTTTATAACCTTTCTCAATCAAATAATCCATTCCTAATTGAAAGGCCGCTGAATGATTCGTATATACACTTGAGATGTTTGAAATATCATTGTCTTCACAAGCAATTATTGCGCCGTAAGAAGCATACGGTTCTATCGTTTCCCAATCATTTGCACGTGAACAAATAATAAGACCATCCAATTGTTTTGTTTTTAACATATGTAAACTTTTCATTTCTTCTTTTTTATTATAATTCGTTTGGCAAAGTAGCACCCTGTAATTATGCGCTAACGCAGTCTCCATCATTCCGCTCACCATCGCATCAAAACACGGATGATTAATATAAGGTAAAATCACACCAACAATATTCGTTTTTCCTTTTGATAAATGAACAGCATTTGCGTTTTGCGAGTAATTCAATTTCTCAACTATCTCTATAACCGCTTTCCTTTTTTCTTCACTTACATATGGGTGATCATTCAACACTCTCGAAACAGTCGTAACTGAAACTCCCGCCATCTTTGCAATATCTTTAATATTAGCCATACACTCACCTCTACCTTTAAGTTAATGAATCTCATGAACATATGTCAAATCTTCTTATCATTACACCTTCATTCGTTTCTCTTACAAAAGTGTAATTTTTCTGTAAGCTAATTCGATAGTGAATTTCCGCAACATTTCATACAATTAAGTCAGAGACAAGGTAACAACTATTCGAAAAGGAGCGGATTAATATGATGAACAAAATGAAAACGAACAATTTCTTACATACAATGGGCATGATATTTTCCGCTCTTATCGACGCAAAAGCTATTGCTTCTACATTAAACAAGTAAGGAGAATATATTATGAATAACATCACTTTTAACAAATTAGATTTTTTAGGACTAGCTAGTGGCTCGCTTCTTCTTACTGCTTTTATTTACGCCGCTACGCTTGTATAACTTTGTGTCCCCTTTCCCCTTTATTATAAATAGTAATAGAAAAGACGACCGTCTATGCCCGGTCGTCTTTTCTTATTTTTGATTTGATTGCAAAGCTTCTTTTAACTCCTCAAACTTCTCATTTAATTGATCTGTCATCATTTTCATAACGGTTTTTCGATCTATTTGTTCTCCACCCTCAATTTGAATTGGATCTCCAAAAATCAATTGTGCCTTTTTCCCCTTTATTAATTCTTTTACACTTGATGGACCAACATAAGCTGCTGGTACTAACGGAACATTAGAACGCATCGCAATTGTCACAGCACCCGCTTTTAATGAAACATCTTCCGCTGATCTTGTTCCACTCGGAAAAATCCCTACTACCTTTCCTTCTTTTAATAAACGTGATGGAATTTTAAGTGTACTTGGTCCTGGATTCGCACGATCTACAGGGAATGCATTTACATTTTTAAAGAACCAATTTTTGAATTTCCCTTCAAATAATTCTTTTTTTGCCATGTAATGAATTTGAGTTGGGTACATCCCTGTAGCTAACATTAATACATCCATAAAACTTGTATGTGTACACGCAACAACATACGGACCACCTTCTGGTAGCTTTTCTCTTCCTTGCACTTCTACTTTCCCAGCTGTTTTAAATATATATTTCAACAAAAATGTAATTGGTTTATACATTTATTTCGTTCCTTTCTAAACATCCGAAGTATAATCATATTCTTACAACAATTATAACACTAAGTTTTAGGAGTTGGTAATAAAAATAAGTATGAATTGTTAAATTTCAATTCTTACAAAAGTGTAATTTTCTTGTAAGCTAATTCGATAGTTACTTCTTACTATATTTCATACAATTAAGTCAGAAACAGGGCAACAATTATTCGAAAAGGAGTCGATTAATATGATAAACAAAATGAAAACGAACAATTTCTTAAATACAATAGGTATGGTATTATCGGCTCTTTTCGATGCAAAAGCTGTTGCTTCTACATTAAACAAGTAAGGAGAATGTATTATGAATAACATCACTTTTAACAAATTAGACTTTTTCGGATTAGCTAGCGGCTCTCTTCTTCTTACTGCTTTTATTTACGCTGCTACGCTTGTATAACTTTGTGTCCCCTTTCCCCTTTATATAGAAAAAGACGACCGTCTATGCAAGGTCGTCTTTTTATTTTTTTCTTTCTTTCAACTCTTTTAAAAGCTGTATCAGCTCAGCTTGTTGTTTTATCTTTTTACGACCATTTCGATTAATTGCTGCAAGCTCACAGGCAACTCCGACGGCGAAGAAAAACAATAAACTTTCTAACATGTGAAATCCTCCATTTGCCTATTAAACAGCTTGACGTAATTGTTCTTCTTGTAAAACTCTATTATTTATATTTTCTTCTTTTCTCTGGCAAACGTTATTGCGAATAAGTGCTGCAATAACAAGTACAGTCCCTATAATATCAAACATTGTGATCTGATACCCTTGCATCATCATAATAACTAAAGTCGTAATTGGTACAAAATTAATAAATAAAATCCCATTAATGGATGATAAAATTTTCACACCGTAGTTCCAAGCAAGTAGCGCTACAATACCTGGCAATGTCATCATAAATAACAAATCATATTTTACAATAGAAATCGTTCCCATACTAGGAACTGAAACATATCCAAGCCACGTAATAATTACCGTTATAATTCCTGTAACAGTCGTACCGAATACACACGTCAACGTAGAATAACGTAATGTTGACCAATCACTACACGTTTGACCACCCATCGTATAAATAACCCAACCTATAACACCAATAAATATAAATGCTAATGGGAACATATTATCTTTCAATGTTACAAAGAAACTCATGTCACCTTTTGTAATAACAAACACAGCTCCTACAAAAGCAATAACCATACTCGTTATCGTATACTTCTTCGGTTTTATATGCTTATATCCCCATAAAATACAAATAGAAATCATCGGCATAAGTGCTTCCATAATGGAAGCTACCATTACACCCGACTTACCCATCAACATTTGCCCTAAAAATATGAGGACATTATATACTGTAAATGCCATCGTTCCAAAAAAGACGAGTAACTTTCCTCTTCCCTCTAAACGAAATGCCTGTTTTCCTTCTTTCATTAACAACAATACAATCAGCATTATCGCCACTGCTCCATAGCGAATAAGCGAAAAATAAAATGGATCTATGTATTCTAGCGCATGATCAGCAACTGGAAACATCGCTCCCCATGACATACTCGCAATTAAACACGCTACAGCCCCTATTATCATTTGACCTCTTCTCACCGCAATCCCCCGTTTCTTTCTATTTGCACAAAGAGAATTGTAAAAGAAAAAATATATCACGTAAAATGATTCAAAATGATGTTAACTATCATTTATAATGATAGTTAACATCAAGGGGGATTACAAAATGGAATTACGAGACTTACAAATCTTTAAAAGCGTTGCCGATCAGGGTAGTGTAAGTAGCGCAGCAAAGGAATTAAATTATGTACAATCAAATGTAACTGCACGTATTAAACAACTAGAAAACGAATTAAAAACCCCACTCTTTTACCGCCATAAACGAGGAATGACTTTAACAGCTGAAGGAAGAAAAATGCTCGTTTATGTTAGTAAAATTTTGCAAGATGTCGACGAACTAAAACAAGTATTTTTAGATAGCGAAACACCCTCCGGTATATTGAAAATCGGTACAGTCGAAACAGTAAGTACACTGCCTACCATTTTATCTTCTTACTATAAAAGCTATCCAAATGTCGATTTATCATTACAAGCGGGTCTAACAGAAGAATTAATTAAAGAAGTACTTGATCATCAATTGGATGGCGCCTTTATATCAGGTCCTATTAAACATCCACTAATCGAACAATACGATGTTAGTACAGAGAAATTAATGCTTATAACACAAAATAAAGCCTTTCATATAGAAGAATTTACAACAACGCCTCTACTCGTTTTTAACCAAGGATGTGGATACCGCTCCAAACTAGAACGTTGGCTTAAAGATGAAGGTTTGCTACCAAAAAGAATTATGGAATTCAATATATTAGAGACAATATTAAACAGCGTTGCACTCGGCCTCGGAATTACACTCGTACCACAGTCTGCTGTCCATCATCTTTCTAAAGCAGGTAAGGTACATTGTCATGCAATCCCTGAAAAATACGGCAGTATTTCAACGGTTTTCATACGCCGTAAAGATAGCTATATGACGAATTCAATGCGTAGTTTTTTAAAAACAATTGAAGAACATCATCATATCAATATGCTGTGAAAGACATTCTTACATGAATGTCTTTTTTTCTTACAAAAGTGTAAGTCTTTCGTAAGCTAATTCGATAGTTGCAAGTGGACATATTTCCTATAATTAAGACATAAGCAGGGCAACAACAATTCGAAAAGGAGCGGATACGCATGATGAACAATATGAAATCAAATAAATTTTTAAATACAATGGGCATGGTGCTATCCGCACTTGTCGATGCAAAAGCTGTTGCAACTACATTAAACAAATAAGGAGAGATTATAATGAACAACATTACTTTCAACAAATCAGACTTCATCGGACTTGCAAGTGGAGCTACTCTTCTTACGGCTTTCATTTACACACTTGCTCAAGGTCTTGTTTAACACTTTGTTTCCCCAAACCCCTTTATATAGAAAAAGCTGCTCGTCTTATAGACAAGCAGCTTTTTAGTTTGTTTCATATATAATTTGACCTGTTTTCGTAATATCATATCCGCCAATCGCATTTAATTCATTATGAAATTCTTCCGATTGCAGAATGTCTTTCACGACTTCAATCAGCTCTTCATTTTCTTTATTCTTCAAAATTACTAAATCATACTGTTCTTTCATGATTGGAATAAAGTCCACATTTACAATTTGCGAAAACTTTTCTGAACCTACTCCTACATCAGCTTTTCCATTTGCAACTTGCGTGGCAACACCAAGATGATTCGATTCTTCCCATTCATATCCACTAATATCAGCTTTATTTAATTTTTGGATTCGTAATTGTTCATCCACTAACACTCTAATACCAGAACCCTTTTCTCGATTTACAAACTTTATAGTGGATCCGGATATGTCGGCCCATGTCTTTATTTTCTTCGGATTTCCTTTTTGGACATAAAACCCTACATTTCTGGACAATAAATTAATCATAATACATGGCTGTCCTACTAAAATGCGTTTTACATAAGGAACATTATATGTACCCGTTTCACCATCAAACAAATGCAAACTAACGATACTTCCTTCTCCTTGATACATTTTCACTAAACTTGTTAAGCTACCTTGATAGGCCCTTAAAACATTAGAACTTAGCAAACGATTTTCTATACGTTTAGCTAACATATCTAACGTTAGTTCTTGACCACTAATAATACACGTGTTCAAGATACTACTACCATCGTTTTTTACAGGATTAACTTGTACCTTTCCTGTTTTCATTTGCTTTATATATTGATCTAAATCTGCTGCATCAATGCGCATCTGTCTACCAACTCTATAAGAAGGAAGTTCTCCTTTTTTAATTAAGTCGTATACAGTTAATTTTGATACTTTTAATCGCTTTGCTACTTCTTCCGTTGTGTAGGAATGATGATCCATAGACGATTCCTCACTTTCTCCTTTCATTGTAACAAAGAAAAGAATATTTCTCCTATTTTTTAAAAATAGATATATGTTCAAATTACATTCAATTATAACTAGTTATATTTAGATATAATTAGTTATAATTAGATGTATCAAAACGAAAGGGGATTTTTTTATGAATAAATTTACATTACGTTCCATCGGGGCACTTATACTTTCTTTCCTTCTTATATTTAGTGCTGCTTGTACAAGTGGGGAAAAGCATACAAAGTCAGCTGCTAAAGAGGAGAAAACAGTTGAACTGACTATCTCAGCTGCTGCAAGCTTACAAGATGCATTAAAAGAAATCGAAAAACAATATAAAGAAAAAGAGCCAAATATCAAACTTTCTTTTAACTTCGGTGCTTCTGGAGCACTTCAACAACAAATTGAACAAGGTGCACCTGCTGATTTATTCTTCTCTGCAGCAGAAGATAAATTCCAAACCCTTGTAAAAAAAGGATTCATTAGTGAAAAAGAAGGGAAAAATCTTCTTGGAAATGAACTAGTTCTAGTCATCCCTAAAGATAGTTCACTTACAAAATTTCAAGATTTAAAAGATGAGAAAATCAAAAAAATTGCACTTGGTACACCTGAATCTGTACCTGCTGGCAAATATGCAAAGGCTTCTCTAACACACGAAAACCTTTGGAATGATGTTCAAAATAAAGTCGTATTTACAAAAGATGTTCGCCAAGTGTTAACATATGTAGAAACAGGGAATGTTGATGCTGGCATCGTATACAAAACAGATGCTCTCATTTCGGATAAAGTAAAGATTGGTGAGACAGCAGCAGCTACTTCTCATGAGCCAATCCACTATCCTTTAGGTGTTATAAAGGAATCTAAACATAAGAAAGAGGCGACTTCATTTTATGAGTATTTGCAGTCAAAAGATGCACAATCTATCTTTAAGAAATATGGATTTACAGTTCTGTCGTAATCACTATGAGCATTGATGCTATTTTATCGCCTGTCTTTCTATCTTTAAGAGTAGCTGCGTGCGCCACTATTCTCGTTACAATTTTAGGGACAATTGTCGGGCGAGCACTAGCTCGCTCCTCATGGCGATATAAAGTACTATTAGAAACCATATTTTTATTACCAATGGTACTTCCACCAACTGTTATCGGCTTCTTACTCATTATCATCTTTGGAAACAACAGCCCGATCGGAAAGTGGGTTGAATCATTATTTCAGCAGTCTATTATGTTCACATCTACTGCTGCGATTATCGCTTCTACAGTTGTTGCATTTCCGCTTATGTACCAATCAGCGAAAACGGGATTTTCTATCGCAAATGTACAAATTGAAGAAAGTGCTCGTGACCTTGGCGCAAGTGAATATCAAGTTTTTCTGCACGTTACACTTCCACTCGCATTTCCTGCCTTACTAAGCGGGATGATTTTGAGCTTTGTCCGCGCGCTCGGTGAGTTTGGTGCTACACTCATGTTTGCCGGGAACATTCCTGGTAAAACACAGACAATCCCAACTGCAATTTACATGGCTATTGATGCAAGTAATATGCAACTCGCCTGGACACTTGTAGTTATTACTATCGGTATGTCACTCGTATTTCTACTATGTATTCAACTTATTAATAAAAGAATTACTAACTCTTAAAGCAGCTTTTGTCGAAGCTGCTTCTTTATTTCTTAGGAAATAAAATATACCAATGGGAAATAACTGAATTTTACCTCTTATTTAAATATACATTTTATTTGAATTCACTTTCTAAAATAGGCAATTTCCTGTTATTATATGGAGGTGTTTCAAAAAATGAAGAAATGAAAACGCATTTATATTGTGAATTCTTCATCCTGTTTTAGCGATCGGTAATCTTCTACTCTATTAGTGGGGCATTACCGATCGTTAGAACGATATGTAACTATATTGGTATAGCAAACCGAAGGGAGTCTTGTAATGGACATTTTATTAGCGCTTCTTCCTGCAATTGCATGGGGAAACATCTTATTAGTAAGCGTAAAAATGGGCGGTGGTGCATATAGCCAAACGGTAGGTATGACAATCGGTGCTCTATTCTTCGCAACAATTATGTATGTATTTACTCAACCAGCTTTAACAATGACAATCTTAATTGTTGGTTTTATTTCAGGTTTATTCTGGGCTTTAGGACAAGTAAACCAATTAAAAACAGTTGAAAAACTAGGTGTTTCAACTACTGTAACGATTTCTACTGGTATGCAACTTGTTGCAACTTCTATCTTTGGGGTTATCGCTTTCCGTGAGTGGACTACTACTACAACGATCATTCTGGGAACTATTGCAATCCTATTAATTGTAGTTGGTGTTGTATTCACATCATTAGATGATAAAGAAAATGCTCAGCCACCTGGACAATTGAAAAAAGGACTTCTTACTTTAATTGTTTCTACTTTCGGCTATCTTGTATATGTAATTATTATTCGTTGGTATAATATTGATGGTTGGTCTGCTATTTTACCACAAGCAGTTGGTATGTTTGTTGGTGCGGTTGTACTGACGTCTAAACATAAACCGTTTAACAAATATGCAATCCGTAATGCTTTGTCTGGTTTACTATGGGGAACTGGAAACTTATTCTTACTTCTTTCATTACCACGTGTTGGAGTAGCAACAAGCTTCCCATTATCTCAAACTGGAATCGTTATCTCAACATTCGGTGCGATTGTATTCTTAGGTGAAAAGAAAACAAAACGTCAATTGATCTTTATTGCACTAGGTAGTGTTTTAATTATCGGCGGCGCTGTATTACTTGGTATGACAAAAGCATAATCTTATATTCTATTAGTAAACCCCTGAAGCATATATGCTTCAGGGGTTTTTCAATTCTAATTATTTTCTAGATATAATTATTTGTATGTTCTTGCCCCTTATAATTGCTCTTCCACTCTAGCAAACCAGCTACACATATAAAGAGATTAATAACAGTTAATATTAGCATGAATTTCCGCCTTCTCATTATCCATTCCATCTACGGTAAGTCTTTTCTTTTTACAACATTCTCTTAAAGATGATATCGTTTTTATAACATATCTCTACTAGAAAGGAATAAAGAATATGCTAACTAAACATCGAATTTTATTTATTGGTGCCGGTCGTATGGCAGAAGCTATATTTTCCGGATTACTTAAAACAAGCAAAGAGTACATCGAAGAAATTATCGTCTCTAATCGAAGCAACGTAGAAAAGCTAAAACAGTTACAACATCGATATAATGTGTCTACTGCAACAGATTGGAAACAGCATGTTACATCTGTTGATACGGTTGTTTTAGCAATGCCACCTTCTGCTCATGAAGAGTTATTAGCTGAGCTATCTCCGTTAATATCAAATCAACTAGTCGTAACAGTCGCAGCTGGCATTGGACCATCTTATTTAGAAGCTAGACTCCCAAAGGGCACGCCTGTTGCTTGGATTATGCCTAATACAGCTGCTGAAATTGGAAAATCTATCTCCTTATATACAATGGGACAATCAGTAAATGAGATGCATCAAGAAACCCTGCAACTGCTTTTAAAAGGTATTGGTACTTCGCAACTTTGTACTGAGGAAGAAGTTCATCAGCTTACTGCAGTTACTGGAAGTGCACCAGCCTTCCTTTATTACTTTGCTGAAAGCTTAATTGAAACAACAAAAAGTTATGGAGTCGATGAAGAAACCGCAAAACATCTTGTCATTCAAATGATTTCTGGCTCTGCTTCTATGCTCGAACAAACGCAAAATCCAGCTAACCTCCGCGAACAAGTAACAACGCCAGGTGGTTCCACAGCTGAGGGTCTCAAAACTTTATACGAATATAATTTTTCAGAGGCAATTCAAAAAGCAGTAGAAGCAACAAACAAAAAAGCTAGGGGGAAATAATATGATTTTAACAAGTTTAAAAGACTATACAACATTACATAACGGTGTAAAAATGCCTTGGTTTGGTTTAGGTGTTTTTAAAGTAGAAGATGGTTCAGAAGTAATTGATTCTGTAAAAGCAGCAATTAAAAATGGCTACCGCAGCATCGATACTGCAGCAATCTATCAAAATGAAGAAGGCGTTGGACAAGCGATTCGTGAATCCGGTGTTTCACGCGAAGAATTATTTATTACCTCAAAAGTATGGAATAGCGATCAAGGATATGAAACAACACTTCAAGCATTTGAAACTACATTAGAGAAATTAGGTCTAGAATATTTAGATTTATATTTAGTACATTGGCCTGTAAAAGGGAAATATACCGAATCATGGAAAGCATTAGAAAAACTTTATAAAGATGGCCGTGTTCGCGCTATCGGTGTGAGTAATTTCCACATTCACCACTTACAAGACGTATTTGAAATTGCTGAAATTAAGCCAATGGTCAACCAAGTGGAATACCACCCACGTTTAGCACAAGAAGAGTTACATGCATTCTGTAAAGAACATAATATTCAGCTTGAAGCTTGGTCACCATTAATGCAAGGACAACTACTAGATAATCCAACATTACAAGAAATTGCGACAAAATATAATAAATCAACTGCGCAAATTATTTTACGCTGGGATTTACAAAACGAAGTTGTAACAATTCCCAAATCAATTAAAGAACATCGCATTATTGAAAATGCAAACATCTTCGACTTTGAATTAAGTGCTGATGATATGAAAGCAATTCAAGCTTTAAATGAAGATCGTCGCGTTGGTCCAGATCCAGATAACTTTAACTTCTAGTAGAAAAACCACTGCCCTATGCAGTGGTTTTTTCGTTTAATAAAACTGAAAATTTAAACTATATTTCATTTAGTTGACACTTCATTATTCAAGGTGTAAGATTTTGAATTATCAAAGAAACACAAAAATTAATAAAATTTATTCGTTTACTCATTGTATCAAGAGAGGTGGAGGGACTGGCCCTTTGAAACCTCGGCAACAGGTTCATTTTGAATACTGTGCCACTTCCTGCAAGCTTTATGCTTGAAAGATAGAATGAGGGACTTCGTTTATATACGGGTGCATAACTTGTACGTAAAAATCCCTCTTTCTCAATATGAAAAGAGGGATTTTTTATTTTTCATTTCCCTCATCATCATCCAAACTTAATTATTTAGGAGGAAAATCAAATGAAAAAGAAGTTTGTACCCGGTATTGCATCAGTTGTAGGAGTAAGTATTTTATTAACTGGTTGCGGTAGTTATAAAAACGAAGCAAGCGGAGCAAATGCAAAAGACGAGGCACCTAGTAAACAGGTTTTAAACTTATCTTCACCTACTGAAATACGAACAATGGATACGGCTCGTGCTACAGATACTGATTCTGGTCAAGTAATGAGAAACGTATTTGAAGGTTTGTATAATCTTGGTGAAGGTAACAAACCTGTTCCTGGTGTTGCAAAATCTCATGAAGTAAGTGGCGATAAAACGAAATACACATTCCATTTGCGAGATTCAAAATGGTCAAACGGCACTCCTGTTACAGCGAAAGATTTTGTGTTCGCTTGGCAAAGAGCCGTAGATCCAGCAACAGCCTCTGAATATGCATTTCTATTCTTTGATATTAAAAACGCAACAAAAATTAACAACAAAGAACTTCCAGCCGACCAACTTGGTGTAAAAGCAGTTGATGACCATACGTTTGAGGTAGAATTGGAGCGTCCTGTTCCGTATTTTATTAGCTTAACAGCGTTCCCAACATTTCTACCAATTAACGAGGAATTCTTTAAAGCACAAGGTGATAAGTACGCTTTAGAAGATAATACAATCTTGTACAACGGGGCTTTTACACTAAGCGATTGGAAGCACGAACAAAGCTTTAAATTCAAGAAAAACCCTACCTATTGGGATAAAGATACTGTCAAACTAGAAGAAATCAATTTTAACGTCGTAAAAGAAAAATCAACAGAAGTAAATTTATTCGAGTCAAAACAATTAGATCGTATAAAACTAACATCTGACTTCGTCGATAAATATAAAAAGGATGCTAACTTTAAAGAACGTCCAAACGTAGGCGTACAATTTTTACGTATGAATCAACAAAACAAAGTGCTTCAAAACGTTTCTGCACGCCAAGCAATTGATCAAACAATTGATAGAAAATCCTTTGTAAATACGTTATTAAATGATGGATCTACACCAACATTTGGTCTCGTTCCAAAAAACTTTGCAAAAGGACCTGAAGGAAAAGACTTCCGTACTGCAAATGGCGATTTAACAAAAGTTGATACAAAATCTGCACAAGAGTTATGGAAAAAAGCTAAACAAGAGCTTGGTTCTGAAAAGATAACATTAGAATTATTAACGAGTGATGCTGACCTTGATAAGAAAACTGGTGAATTCTTAAAAGGACAACTAGAAAAGAATCTAGATGGATTAACAGTAAATATAAAACCGCAACCGCGTAAGCAACAAGTTTCGCTTTTATTAAAAGGTGACTACGAAATCGGAATTGATGGCTGGAGCCCTGACTTTGCGGATCCAATTACATTCCTTGAGCTATTTACAACGAATAACCCTTATAACTTAGATCATTACTCTAATAAGGAATTCGATGAAACAATAGCAAAAGTGAAAACAACTTTAGCTGGTGATGAAAAAGCTCGCTGGGAAGCATTACTAGCATCCGAGAAAATATTATTTAAAGACTCTGTTATCGCTCCTCTTTACCAAAAAGGCGAATCTTATTTAGAACGTTCTTATGTGAAAGGAATTGTGCAAGTAGACTTTGCAGGGCAATTAAACTTCAAGTGGGCAAAAATTGAAAAATAAAGTGAAACTTTAATAAGTGGGGGTTTCTTCATCCCCACTTATTATTAGCCCACACCAATTGTTTTTTTAGCAAAATATATTAAAAATAGGTTCTCTCACACATGAGAATCCGCTTTTTCAATATATTATTCTAAGAAATTAACAATCTATTTTTATTATTGACATATAGTTCTTTCCAGTGTTAATATTCTAAATAATCAAATAAACGAAATATTTCACCATCAAAATATAATGTCTACTACGTTGAAACATATAACGATAGATTATAGATCAACATGTATATACATATAGAACACCTGATTACCTATAAACAAATATTTATAATAGGTTTTATCTCCTTCTATAGCTACTTCAAGACATGGACATTATGACGTTACGAACAACACATTTAGGGAGGAACGAACAATGAAGAAAAAAGTTATACCTGTTGTTGCATCTGTTTTAGGGGCAAGTCTATTACTAACTGCTTGCGGGGGAAATAAGGATAATGCAAGCGGAGCGAAAGCAAACGATAAAGCACCTGATAAACAGGCAATTAACTTATCATTCGCTTCAGAAATTCCAACAATGGATGTTGCAAAAGCAACGGATGGGGAATCCATGAACGTAATGCGCAATGTTTTTGAAGGGTTATATGCAATGGGAGAAGATAATAAACCGGTTCCTGGTGTCGCTGAGTCGGTTGACATTAGTCCCGATAAAACAAAATATACATTCCATCTGCGTGATTCAAAATGGTCAAACGGTACTCCTGTTACAGCAAAGGACTTTGCCTTCGCTTGGCAACGTGCCGTAAATCCTGATACAGCAGCTGAATACGCATTCTTATTCTTCGATATAAAGAATGCGAAACAAATAAACCAAAAACAATTGCCAATTGATCAACTAGGGGTCAAAGCTGTTGATGACAAAACGTTAGAAGTGCAACTAGACCGTCCTGTTCCCTACTTCTTAAGCTTAACGACATTCTCAACATTCTTACCAATTAATGAAGAGTACTTAAAATCTCAAGGTGATAAATATGGTTTGGAAACAAATCATTTAATTTACAACGGTGCTTTCACATTAGAGAACTGGAAACATGAACAAAGCTTCCAATTGAAGAAAAACCCTAACTATTGGGATGCTAAAACGGTAAAATTAGAAGAAATCAACTTCAATGTCGTTAAAGATAAGTCTACAGAAGTGAACTTATATGATTCAGGACAAATTGATCGTGTTGCTTTAACTGCAGAGTTTGTTGATAAATATAAGAGCGATCCAAACTTCAAGGAACGCGCTGAAGTCGGCATTCAATTCTTACGATTAAATCAAAAAAATGAAACATTAAAAAATCAACATGCACGCCTTGCTATTAACGGCGCAATGAATAAAAAAGCTTACGTAGAAACAATTTTAAATAACGGCGCTGTTCCAGCTGAAGGAATGGTTCCTGCGAAATTCGCAAAGAGCCCAGAAGGCAACGACTTCCGTAAAGAAAATGGAAATCTAGTCAAGGATGATGTGAAAACAGCGAAAGAAAACTGGAAAAAAGCAAAACAAGAACTTGGTACTGACAAAGTAACAATCGAACTATTAACAAGTGACAATGCTTTAGCTAAAAAGACTGGTGAATATTTAAAAGGTGAATTAGAAAAGAACTTAGACGGATTAACAGTGAATTTAAAACCACAACCACGTAAACAACAGCTAAAACTACTATTAAGTGGTGACTATGAAATTGGTATTGACGGCTGGGGCCCTGACTTCGCTGATCCAATTACATTCTTAGATCTATTTACAACAGATAGTGCTTATAACTTCGATAAATACTCTAACAAAGAGTACGATGAGCTAATTCATAAAGTGAAAACAGATTTAGCTGGCGATGAAAAAGCACGCTTTGAAGCAATGAAGCAAGCTGAAAAAATTCTATTACAAGACGGCGCTGTCGCTCCTTTATACCAACAAGGTCGTTCTTACTTACAACGCTCTTTCATTAAAGGACTTGTAACAACTGACTTCGGTGGTGAGTTTAACTACAAGTGGACAGAAGTTGCAAAGTAACAAAAGTAAAAGGTATCCCATGAAGGATACCTTTTTACTTTTATACAACTTTAACTACAGAGCTTCCTCTTCCCTTTGCCATTCCTTTTATAGCTAAAATCATACCTGCTACTAATTGTATAACCAATACAATAACTAATAATGAAATAATATTTCTTTCTAAACTAACTCCTCCAAATATTATTGTATAATAGCCATTTCCTGCATATATTGCAGGAAATAATTCACCGATTGTTTGATATGTTTTAGAAAGCATTTCATGTGGTACAATTACACCCAAACTTACAAGTTGTAACGATAGTGAGATGATATTGAAAATCATACCTGCATCTCCAAAAACAGTTACAACCATTTGTGTTAATGAAAGAAAGGCGAAGAAGACTATTGTCAATAATCCTCTTTTCCTTCTTTTTGCATTGAACCAAAACTCATCATACATATAAACACAAACATCAAATATGTTCTCCACGTCAAAGAAGGTATATGCCCTGACCAAAGATAGCTAACTAAATAATTAACTCCCATAATACAAGACGATATTACTAAACTAATACTTATTAGTTTTACATATTTGAGCATATCTTTTCTCCTTGTTTTTTATTTTTCTACTTCTTCAAATTGTAGATTCACCGGCTCTTCTAAAAGTGTTTCATAAAAGTTCTCTGCCAAATCTGTTGAAGGAATTTTTTCATCTACTTCATCAAATCGAATACTATCTAGCCACACACAACCTTCTCCTGATAATAAAACACCAAATGCAATACCAAGTGCTTCTTCTTTTATATCTAATACAACCGAGTACGATTGCCAGTTATTCGTATTTTTAATGGGGCGATTTTGCATATTATCCATAGCGAGCGGTTCTGTATCTTTTCCATCTACTCGCATCCACAATCCTGCCCAATCTCTTACATTTTCACTCTTAATAAATGCTGTAAAACGTAATCTCTTTCCTACATATTTATCCGCTCGGAACATTTGCATTAGTGTTGAAAATCCTCCGTGCGTAACATTCTCTTTTGCTTTTATGTATGCAGATACTTTCCCCTGATGGACAACTTCATAATCTAAACCCATCTCATATTCAGCAGGATGACTTCCACTTAAGATCCATCCTTTCGGTATACCTTTTTGCATTGAAACACCCTCTCTTTCTATATAAAATGACTGAAAGTACTTTCGATATTTCTTTGGTGGCAATTGAAACATTCTTTTAAAAGCTCTCGTAAATGCCTCTTGTGAGGAAAAACCGTATTGCACTGCAATATCAATAACAGCTCTCTCCGTTGACACTAAAACTTGCGCAGCATGAGTTAACCTTCTCTTTCGAATATAATCTGTTACACTCATCCCAACATATCTTTGAAAGATGCGATGAAAATGGTACATCGATACTGCACTGTGAGATGCCACTCTTTCTGTTGTAAGCTCCTCATGTAAGTGATTCTCTATATATTCAATTGATTTTTTTATTATCTCTTTATATTCTTCATGCATTTTAGCCCCTCCTCACAACTTCAATTTACCATATACATACAAATCTTTTTTGATTTAAATTGCGGATTAGCCCTTGCAACTACAGAATAATAATTTATTTTCAACACATACATAATTACATGTTTTTGGGAAAAACTTGTATAGAACGAATTTACATAAGGAGGAATTTATAATGAGAATTCTACTATCAGTTTTATTAGCTCTTATGCTAGTACCTGCATTAACAGGATGTAAAGCTCCTGCAAAAGAAGACACAACTTCTAATAAAAAGACGACTGAAGAAGCAAAAAATGAGGCTCCTGCAGATTTAAAACTAAACTTCAATGAATTCGATTTAAAGGCAGACTACCAAGATACAAAGAAAGACTACGAAGCAGACTATAAAAATGTAGCAGCTGATAAGAAAATGGAAGCAAAAATTGAAGATCATAAAGCAGATGTAAAATTAACAGGAGACGAGGCTATCACAAAATTAAGCCCACTCTTACAAGAATTAAAATTTGATAAAAATACTGCTGACCAAGAAGTAATCGATCAAGTAGTGAACGTGTTCAAACTTGATAAAGACTATCAAAAATTTGATTTAGAAGTTGTCTTCTCTGATGGAACGAAAAAAGAATACAAAAGAGAAATAAAATAAAGAAGTAGGCGGTAGTAAGAAGAAAAAATAACCTTGCACAGGCAAGGTTATTTTTTCATTTCTGCTTGAAAACGTTTATAGTATGTTGATGCTGTTGCAAAATTAATTTCTATATCACGAATCAACGATGAATCTTCTTCTTTAGCTAACTTCTGTAATTTTTTCATTGCTTGCTCCGATTCATTCAAGAAACCAACATATACTTCATGTTCTTGCTCTTTCGACTTCGGCACACGAATTTCTTTACGTATATGATCAATATCTTCTAACATGCTCGTTGTTACCTTTTGCACATCTTCTTTATATGTAGCAGTCGTTATTTCCTTACCGCCCTTTTCTTTTGCTACTTCAAATAACTGCAGTGCTTTATTAATTTCTTTATTCATTTTCATATCGTATTTTTCATGTACTGCACGGTATTCTTTCATCTCTTCTGTTTGTTCTGTAGATTGCTCTACCTTTTCTTTCGGTTCTTTCGTATCTTTATTTCCATTACATCCTGCTAGAAGGAGCATTCCTCCCATTACGGCAATACCCAAAACCTTCTTCATCTCTTCTTCTCCTTTTATCTACAACTATTACTCATTATAGTTTCTTTTATCTCCACTTGTTATTATACCGAGAACATCCTACTTTTTACACTTAAGACGACACCGTAATATATATACCAACATGTTTGTCACAGTATCGTCACTTTATACAAATAATTTTTGCAATGCTTTACTACATCACCTTACAAAACTGTATGAGGTATTTCAAAGAAATGAAAAAAGAACTGATTCAAACATTCCCTTTGAATCAGTTCTTTTTTGTTAAGCCTCTAGATTTTGTTTTTGTTGCAGTTCAAACTGTTTCTCACTTCTTCTGGCCATAAATAGATAACATAACACTGCTCCTACTTCACAAAGCGCAATAACAATACCCATCGGTAATGCTGTATTACTTCCACCGATACCTACTAGCGGAGCAACAAGAGCTCCTGAAATAAACTGTAATAAACCTAATAAAGCTGATGCTGTTCCTGCAGCTTGTTTCTGATTTCTCATCGCTAATGAGAACCCAGTTGTTGATACAACCCCGACACTTGATACAACAAGGAATAACGAACATAAAACACCAATTAAACCTATTCCTAGTACGATTGTCAGTAGTAAAGATAGACCACCAACAGCTGCGATAATAATACCCGCAACAAATAATGTCTTCTCATTCACTTTCCCCGCTAAACGACCCGTTACCTGACTAGCAATAATAATACCGATGCCGTTAATCGCAAAGAATAAACTAAATTGCTGTGGTGATGCTCCGTATATGTTCTGCAACACAAATGGTGAGCCCGAAATGTATGCAAACATTGCCGCTGTTACTAATCCTTGTGACAATGCATATCCCATAAACAGACGGTCCTTTAACAATTTTCCGTACGTCGCCAAAGTCCCTGACAAACCACCCGTTTCTCTTTCTTCAGGAGGTAATGTTTCACGTAATACAAAAGTAGCTGAGATTAACATGAATACGCTAATTGCTCCAAGAACGATGAAAACACCGCGCCACGTTGTAAACTGTAACAATTGCCCCCCAATAATCGGTGCCAAAATAGGTGCTGCTCCGTTTACTAACATAAGCAGTGAGAAAAACTTCGTCATTTCAGAACCTGAGTACATATCTCTTACCATCGCACGTGATATAACAATCCCGGCTGATCCTGAAGCTCCTTGTAGGAAGCGCAATAATACTAATGTCCAAATAGATGGCGCAACAGCACAAAGTAAAGAAGAAGCAACATAAATAATAAGAGCAATAATAAGTGGTTTGCGTCTTCCGTAAATATCACTAATTGAGCCAACAAATAATTGCCCTACTGAAAGCCCAAGTAAACAAGCTGTTAATGTAAGCTGCGCTAGGGATGCACCTGTTTGCAAGTCATCCGTTAACTTCGGTAATGAAGGCAAATACATATCAATAGATAATGGCCCAATTGCCGTAAGTGTCCCTAATACAAGAATCATCCACAACCTGTTTGCCTTTACAGGTTTATATATTTCGTGATTAACTTCATTCACTTTTTCAATTCACCCTTTCCTATACACACTGAATCGTAACAATTATAGTTACATCATAAACATACGTCAAGTACAGTGCATTTTCCTCTTTCATAATGTAAAAAAAGCGATAGAAATTCTACCGCTTTACTTTTTCACATTGCTATTCGTAAATTTAGATACCGAGGCCATCGTCTCTCCCGTATCTAAATATGTAATTTGAATTGGATCTCCTACTTCTGTAAACATAGCATATGGAAATTTCTTCACTGGTATCATAAATACCTTTTGTTCATTCTCTAAAAGTACGTACACGATTGTATTTTCACCAGATTTTTCTTTATATACACGTTGTACAATACCTTCTTTTTGCGCTTCTTTTCCTGTTGAGGTTGGTCTAAATGTATCACCATTACCGCTCATTACGTTTTTATAATTCTCAAGCGCTTCTTTCTGCGAAGAACCTGTCGCAAATATTTTTGCATTAGCAGCATATACAACTGTATGCGCACGTACTAGGCCTCCGTCATCAACAACCGGAATAATCCAAGCTGGTTTACCGTATACGTTATAAATGACAGGCATTGTCCCATGCCATTTCTCTCTCTTAAAGGAATTATCCACTACTTCTGTAGCTGCTGAACCATCCATAATCCCCTTTACTTCTTTTCCATTATAATAATATAGCTTGCCTGTGCGTGCATCTACTAATGAATAGCCTAGAGCTGAATCTACTCCTTCTTTTGGAGAAGTAAAGTCTGTAAAATAATACAGTGTTCCATCTTTACCAAAAATCGGGGTCACGCCTTCTTTCGTTCCCCACTCAGTCGGAATTTTCATATCTGTTTGTGAAAATTTCGTATTCCAAAATCCGTGAATATATTTACCAAAGTACGTATTTAACGTAGATGCAGTCTCATGATTTAATACACCATCAACAAATTTAGGTGCCTTTCCTTTATCATATCTTTTCACTTCACCTGTTTGTGCATCTACTACGACAACACCTTCTACCTCAAATCCAGATCTTCCTGAAATAAATTCACCATACGTCATTGTATAATATGGTTTTCCTTTATCATCAACCTCAAATTTAGGTTTTCCTTTAAAGATTAAATTTGGTTCTGCTTGCCTTACCACACGCTCTAAATTATTACCAAAAAACATGCTTGGCACATATTTCATTTTATAACCGAGGTGCAGTTTCGCTTCCGCATCAGGATTCGTACCTGACATCGTTACATACCCTGGAATTGTCTCAGCTTTACGTGCTTTAAAAAAACCTGAAACTTCAATCGGCGCTACATATAAAGCTTCGCCGTTTACCATTTGTGGCGTTAATTCTCCTAGCTCAAAATAAGCTACTTTTGGAATATCACCAAATACTTTTTTCATCTTATTCTCCGCTGTCTTTGGCGGCACTGTAAACGGCTGGTCATTTTCAGTAAATGGCTCTGAAATATCTTTCTCTACCTTAACAACAGAATCATATTTCTTTTGCGAGATTACTATATCGTGCAAATAACCAAAGTAGCCGTAACTTGCGAGTAAAATAAACATTAGAAGTCCTTTTAATGTACCTTCTAATTTCCCTATTTGATCTTGTGAAAATAAAACAAGCCCAATTAAAATTGCTACTGCAACAGAATAATGAGTAAGAATCGAATCTACTCGATCATCAATTAGCCAAAAGTATTCATAGATTGCAATACCTATCCAAAATAAAACAGGAATAACTAAAATAGATGATTTCTTACCCTTTACAACCTTCTTATCTCCCTTCTTATCCACTGCTCGAAGCTTACTACTACTTCTTGTCCATGGAATCAAAAACAAAGTAAGAATAGCTAAAACTACAAATTTCATCAAAGGCACTGTCCCCTTTTCTTTTGTATTCCCTTTTAGTATAACAAATAAAGGGTATTAAGGTGAAAATAGGAATAGTTATATTTTTTTACTACTTAATACAATCCCGCTCACTACATATAAAATAGATGCAATATAAAAAATTGTACCAATTGTAAAGAAATCTACTAAATATCCCGTGGCAATAACCGCTACTGCTCCGCCAATGGATGTCCACACATGGTATTTTCCAATCTCATAACCAGCCTTTTCCTGCGCAACCTTTCGTGCTAACGAAGTCTTCTCAGTATTACGCTGCACAGCACCTAAAACGCCCATTACAATTTGAAGAATATACACATGCCAAACTTCCGTGGCAATTGGAAAGCAAAGCATTAAGATTGCCATGGACCAAGCGTATATGATTAATAATTTTTTATCCCCTACTTGATCAGATACCTTTCCCACTAGTGGATATACAAGTGCTGATGTTAAAGCAAATAAGCCATACGCCCAGCCAAATTGCGAGAAGCTATTTCCAACGTTTCGAAGCAATAATATATAAAAAGGAAATACCATACTTCCTGCCATCATGATGATACTTTGCGAAGCCACAAATCTTCTATATGTCATTTCGTATACTCCCTATAAAATAAATTCACAAATCTCTCTTCTGAATCTACTTCCTTCTTTTTCTTGAGAAATTCTTCAATGCGAGGATATGCCCTCTTTAACTGCTCTTTCGTTGGATAAGAATAATACGGCAAATAGTAACTACCATTATGCTTTAAAGTAACATCAATCATCTTTCGAATGACATCCTCTGTTTTCTTTATCTCACTCTCTGAGCGTCCCTGGTTAATCAAAAGAACCAGCGCAAACATATCATCTTTCGCATAGGACAAAACTGCATTTTCATTCTTTTCCACGTAACGAATCGTAATGTTGAGTAAATTAAACTCTTCTTCATTTAATACGTTACGTAAATCATCTATATACTCTGTGAAAGCATCTATAGGCACAAAGTATTCTTGTAACACTTCGGTCCTATTTGGATTTTCATATTCCATAAAAGCACTATCTGATCTCATAACATTATTACGCGTCTCATAATTTCCATCTGTACGTTCAAAATAACCTCTTTGTATATCCCAAAATGTATTCTTTCCCCAATCACTATAACGTGATAAACCAAGTAAAAATTTCGGTGCAGCTATAATATTTTCTTCCTTTAATTCACTGTACTCTTCTCTCATATTTTGATTTTGTGCCAAAGTATAATCTGTCACATACATCTCTTTTAAAAATGAATTTGGAGCAACAGAAATACGCGCTAAGTGCATACGAACATTCTCATCTCTTTTCACTTTCTCTTTGAAATAAGATGCGTATTCTTTATAATCTATCATTCTCGTGTGCATTTCATATAATTCATCATCTGTTAACTTCAGCGTCACATCTAAAATAACTCCAAATAAACCGTAACCCCCAATGACATATGGAAATAACTCTGCATTTTCTTCTCTACTTACATTACGTACCGTGCCATCTGCCATTAACAATCTAAATGAATCTACTGTATCAATCAGTGCCTCATGACGAATATCACGCCCGTGTACATTTACACTTAATGAACCGCCAACAGTAAAAATATTTTGAGACTGCATGACCTGTACCGCAAGGCCATAAGGATTTATTTTCTTCTGAATATCATTCCAGGTGACACCACTTTGAACTGTAATCCGCTTCTTCTCTGGATCAAATTCTAATATTTTATTATATCCTTTCATATCGAGCATCGTGCCATTCGGATAATATGTCTGTCCTCCTTGGCTATGTTGCATGCCTGCAATGGAAATTTTCTCTCCTGAAACTTTTGCATCTCGCACTAATTTTATTAACGAGTGCTCTTCCGTAGCACCTTCAACACGTTTTATTTTTGTCGGAAGCAATTTACCTACATCACTCATAATAGGATGATCAATTTGTTTTTTATACGTATGTACAGACGTTGCAAGCAAAACCGTATATGCGACAATGACCGCTGCTATCTTTCTTTTTTTCAAAGGACACTCTCCTTATTAGCAACAAAAAGAGATACCCGTTCTTTCAGGTACCTCTCTTGACAATGATTACTTTGCTGCTGGCAATTGTATTGGATCAAATTTATCATACGATGTAAACTTTGCATCCGTAATAATGTGCGCTTTATCCTCACCATTGCTACTCATAACCATATCTATCTTTGCTGATTCATATTTAAAATCTTTTGTAATAATATATTCCCCATCTATTTCTTCTATCTTTGCATTTTGGCCTTGTAGCATTTGTTTCTGCTTTTCATCCATACTAGCTAACATACTCTCTGTCTCTTGCCCTTTTAATGCAAACTTCAGCTTATAATTATCTCCACTTTTCTCCATCTTCACTTTATTTAAAATTTCCGATGGAATCTCTAAATTATCTACCATTCCTTGAGTCGCGTTCATTCCGTTAGCATTCAATTGTTCCTCTGGTACAGACATAATTTCACCCGTATTAGGATTTTTTAACTGACCAGCAATTTTGCCACCCACATCATAAACAACAACCTCTGTACCAGAAACATTCATTTCAGAACGAGAATTTTTTTTCTTCGGCTCTAGTTGCATTTTAGCCTTTATTACATTCATCTCTGTTCCTTCAGCCTTTATTCCCACATCATATGTCATCGTTACATTTTCTTCGTTTTTAAAAGCTTCATTCGCTTTATTAAAAACATCCTTCGCTGTTAATTCCTTTTCTTTCTGCACAGCTTCTTTTTTCGGTTCGTCAGTCTTTTTTGTTTTCTCATTACTACACCCTACTCCTAGACCGACTGCAAGTACTAAACTTGAAATTAAAATAAGTTTTTTCATAACGTCCCCTCCTTCCCAAAAATAATATCATCTCTTTTCCTATGAAATCTATATAATTCGTAATATTTATCTTTAAATTTATTTCCTATATAACAACATGTTTGAGAAAAAGTTTAAATATGATGTAAATAATAACAACTCATTTCAGGAGGTCATTATGAAAGCGATTATTTGTACAAAGTACGGACCACCTAATGTTCTCCAGCTTCAAAATGTAGAAAAGCCTAAACCTAAAAAAAATGAAGTATTAGTTAAAATTCACGCAACAAGTGTATCGACTGGAGATTGTAGAATACGTGGCTTTAATAGCCCACTCTTATTTTGGATTCCTATGCGGATCATATTAGGTTTCAGAAAACCGAGAAAACCTATACTTGGCGTAGAGTTATCCGGTGAAATTGAAGACATTGGAACAGATGTAACACAATTTAAAAAAGGAGATCAAGTTTTTGCATTAACAGAACTAAACCTTGGTGGTTATGCGGAATACACATGCGTGCATGAAAGTGGATTAATAGCATTAAAACCTACCAATGTGACATATGAAGAAGCTGCCGTTATTCCTTTCGGCGGAACTTCAGCATTGCACTTCCTTAGAAAAGGACAGATAAAAAAAGGGCAACGAGTACTTATATATGGCGCCTCTGGGTCAGTAGGGACAGCTGCCATACAACTTGCTAAATACTTCGGGGCGACTGTCACAGCCATTTGTAGTAGTTCGAATTTCGATTTAGTAACAACTTTAGGGGCAGACAACGTAATTGATTATATGAAAGAAGATTTTACTAAGCGGGGCGAGCACTACGATATTATATTTGATGCAGTTGGAAAATATAAAAAGTCTCTTTGTACAGATGCATTAATGCCTAATGGAAAATATGTATCTGTGAACGGAATGATGGCAAAGGTCAGTAAAGAAGATATGAACCTGCTAAAACAACTAGCTGAAACAGAAAAGCTAAAACCTGTTATTGATAGAACTTACCGATTAGAAGAAATTGCTGAAGCTCATATATATGTAGAAAAAGGACATAAAAAGGGGAACGTTTCGATTACCTTAAAGTAAAATATATTCTGAAAATATTATTGACAATTCTTTTTGTAAGATTTACTATTAGTACCATATTCAAAACTACATACACATACTCTTATCAAGAGTGGCGGAGGGACTGGCCCGATGATGCCCGGCAACCGAGCTTATGACGTATAAGCTAAGGTGCTAATTCCTGCAAAACGAGTTTTCGTTTTGGAAGATAAGAGAGGAATCTATTTCGTCTATTCGGCACCTCTCTTATTTTTGGGAGGTGCTTTTTATTTTGGAACGTATATGAAGGGGGATTTATAGATGAAAAAGGTATTATTAAGCATTGTAAGCGGAGCAGTATTATTATTAGGCGCATGTAGCGTGAGTTCAGATAAAGAGGTAAAAGCATTAGACGAGAAAAAGATTACTATCGGTGTAACAGGTGGACCACATGAACAAATTTTTGAAAAGGTAAAAGAAGTTGCAGCAAAAGATGGTCTCGAAATTGATATAAAAGTATTTAATGATTATGTAGCGCCAAACGTATCTTTAGATGAAAAAAGCCTTGATGTAAATAGCTACCAAACGAAATCGTATTTAGATGTATTTAAAGCTGAACGCAATATGAAATTAGCTGAAGTATTTTCAACAGTAACATTCCCTATGGGCGTATATTCTAAAGATATAAAAGATGTAAAAGACTTAAAAGAGGGCGACGCAATTGCTGTACCAAATGACCCAACGAATGAACTTCGAGCTTTAAAATTATTTGAAAAAGCAGGGGTTTTAAAAGTTGATCCGAAGGCTACAGAAAAAGCGACTGCAAAAGATGTAATTGAAAATCCAAAAAAATTAAAGATTGTCGAATTAGAGGCATCTCAATTACCAACACAACTAAGTGAAGTGAAAGCAGCTGCTATTAACACAAACTTTGCATTAGGTGCAAAATTAAGTCCAGCGAAAGATTCTATCTTCCGCGAAGGAAAAGATTCACCATATGTGAACTGGGTCGTTGTTCGTACTGAAAATAAAGATGATGCCGTTGTAAATAAATTAAAGAAAGCTTATCAGTCTAAGGAAGTAAAAGAGTTTATCGAGAAAAAATTTGATGGTTCAGTTTTACCATCTTGGTAGGAGCTGACGATAATGATTGAATTACAAAACATATCCAAAGTATTTACAACAAAAAAAGGGAATGTTGAGGCTCTTAAGTCTACTTCCCTTAAAGTAGAAAAAGGCGAGGTATTTGGAATCATTGGGTATAGTGGCGCTGGTAAAAGTACATTGATTCGATGTGTAAATTTATTAGAAAAACCAACGACAGGAAATATCATTGTAAACCAACAAGACTTAACAACATTATCGACAAAAGAACTAGCAAAAGCGAGACAAAGAATCGGAATGATCTTCCAAGGATTCAATTTACTTAAAACTGTTACCGTTTATGAAAATATCGCATTACCGTTACGGCTTGCTGGCATTCCAAAAGCAGAAATTGAAAAAAGAGTAGAAAAGTATTTACGCATTGTCGATCTTTTTAATCGAAAAGATGCGTATCCAAGCGAACTTTCTGGTGGTCAAAAACAGCGTGTTGCAATTGCTCGTGCGCTATCACATGAACCTGAAGTGTTATTAAGTGATGAAGCAACGAGCGCATTAGATCCCGAAACAACCGATTCTATCCTTGATTTGTTATTAAAGATTAACGAAGAAATCGGAATTACGATTTTACTCATTACACATGAAATGAATGTCATCCAGCGTATATGTGACCGCGTTGCTGTTATGGAACATGGATCTGTAGTCGAAAGTGGGACTGTAAAAGATATTTTCACAAACCCACAACATGTAACAACGAAGAAATTTGTAAATAGCGCATTTGCAGCGAAAATTCCAGAAGAGGTACAGAAAGAACTACAAAGTACTGGAGAAATTGTAACACTTTCATTTATTGGCACTACTTCAGGGGAACCTGCCTTAGCCGTTGCCACAAAACGTTTCCAAGTGTATCCGAATATTTTATCCGGTAATATTACGCAGTTAAAACATGAAACATATGGGAAACTAGTCGTTCATATGCAAGGGGAACAAAATGAAATCCACCGTGTTTTATCATTTTTACAAGGGCAAGGAATCATCGTAGAAGGAGGTAGAACAGACTATGGGAAACAAGTCCTTTTTGGATGAATGGGGTAAAGTCATATGGGAAGCAACAATCCAAACATTTCAAATGACATCTATTTCATTACTCATCTCGATCCTTATTGCACTGCCACTTGGCGTCACACTTGTTTTAACGAGACCTGGTGGGCAACGTGAAAATAAAATCATCTATCCTATTCTTAATACAATTATTAATATCATTCGCTCTCTTCCATTTATCATTCTATTATTCTTCATCTTACCTTTTACAAAGTTTCTAATGGGAACGTCCATTGGCGTGCAAGGTGTTATCGTACCGCTTGTCGTCTTCACAGCCCCTTATATCGCACGTTTAATGGAGACAGCTTTACTAGAAGTCGATCGCGGTGTCATTGAAGCCTACCAAGCGATGGGCGTTTCTACTATAAAAATCATTTGGCACGTTATGGTGAAAGAAGCACGTCCCTCCCTTGTACTCGGATTAACAATCGCAACGATCGGCTTAATCGGCGCAACAGCAATGGCTGGCCTTGTAGGTGCTGGCGGGCTAGGGGATTTAGCATACCGCTTCGGACATTTACGCTACGAGCCTGAAGTAATGTATGCAACTGTCTTTATTTTAATTATCCTCGTTCAAGGATTACAGTCTTTAGGGAATGGTGTTGCACGAAGATTGAAGAAAGATTAAAAAAGAAGGCATCTCACCCTGGTGAGATGCCTTCTTTTTTATCTTTTAAATCCACCTTCTGAATGAATAACTTGCCCAGTAATCCACTCGGCTTCTTCACTTACTAGAAATTTAATGAGTCTAGCTGCATCCCTTGGCTCACCAATTCTGCCAAAAGGAAACATCGGCTTTAACCCTTGTTTTATCTCTTCAGTCATCCATCCTGTATCGGTTGGTCCTGGATTAATTGCATTCACTGTTATTCCTAAATGAGCTACCTCTGCTGACAACGTACTAGTAAGAGCATCAATAGCTCCCTTCGTTGTCGCATAAGCTAGTTCTCCTGCCATAGGACCTTGAAATTGCCCCGAAGTAATATTAACAATTCTACCACCAGATTTCTTATCAAATCCCCGAGAAAATTGACTACTGAGCAATGTAGTCGCACGAACATTTACCATATAATGCTTATCTAATTCTTCAACAGTCAACGTAGAGAAATCATTATTCGTAGAATATGCTGCATTATTAATTAATATATGAGGGTACCCTAATTGTTCAGTAACTTTATTTATAAGCTCTTTTGGTGCATCATTCTGAGTTAAATCTAACTCCATACTTGATACTTTAACACCGTTTTTTAGTAACTCTTCTTTTAATTGTATTTGTTCATTTTTATCAACGCCCCAAGGCATCTCTTTATCGTAAGCTGTCCAATACGTAAAAAATATATCGTATCCTGATTCAGCTAATTCTTTACAAATCGCTGCCCCTATACCATCTAGACGACTTACCCCTGTAATAACTGCTACTTTATTTTTTAATTGGTTCATCATATACTCCTCCAAGTTTAAAGGACGCATATTTTATATAAGAGATATAAACTTTCCCACAAAAAAGACAGATACATAAAATAGACACCTATCCTTATAAAAGGGATGTACAAGCCAAATATGCATTCCTTGAATGATTTACAGATAACTAAATAAACCTTCGCTTATGAGAGCAAAATTTATCTATCTAGTAGTTTCTAATCATTACAAGTTCATCCACATATTGAGTCTTTGTCTCCTTTACATATATCTCTATTCTTAGTTTATCAAAGCAGATAAAATGTTACAAAAAATAAAACAATTATTCACAACCTATCCTTGTTCACATTCTCTCCATTGTGAATCTTTTCACATTGGATATATAATAAACGTGTAAATACAATATTGGAGGGATTTCAATGGTTATCAATTTTTTAAGAACTGATAAACGTGCTACTTTCATATTATTACTTTTACGGCTTTACATAGGATATACATGGTTCGCTGCTGGGATAGGCAAAGTCTTCGGACAATCTTTTGACGCAAGTGGCTTTCTAAAGGGTGCTATTGCTCAAGCATCAGGGGACCACCCTGCAGTACAAAGTTGGTGGGCAGATTTCCTTCAACATTTTGTCCTTCCAAACGCAGACCTATTTAGCTTTTTAGTTCAATGGGGAGAAATTTTAGTAGGTCTAGGTTTAATTTTAGGCGGATTAACAAAAACAGCTGCATTTTTCGGAATCATAATGAATCTTTCATTTTTATTAAGCGGAACTGTTAGTGTAAACCCAAACCTGCTTATTTTGACTATGTTCATTTTAGTTGCAGGGCAGAACGCTGGACGTATTGGATTAGATGGCTATGTTTTCCCTAAACTTTTCCGTAAAAACAACCACGGAATATATAAATTAAGTAAAACTGCGTAGTAAGAATTTACTTTTAAAATATAAATAAGAAAAAGAGCCTGAATATAGGCTCTTTTTCTTATTTATCCTAATTTAAACTTTTAACGAACCACGAAAACCTCTGGCAGCATAGTAAGAGTCTGCTCCATTGTGGTACACGAAAACATGTCCAAAGCGATAATCGCAAAATAGAGCACCACCAAGCTCTCTAATATCTGAAGGTGTTTGTACCCAACTCGATGATTTCATATCAAAATCTCCAAGTTGTTGCAATTCCCGATATTGTTCTTCCGTTAATAGTTCAATGCCCATAGCATTGGCAACATCAATAGCGTTATTTTCTGGTTTATGCTTTTTTCTTGATTCTAACGCTTCAAGATCATAACAAAGACTTCTGCGGCCTTTAGGACTCTCCTTTGAACAATCATAGAAAGTATATTCGTCCTTTTCTTCATCATAACCAATAACATCCGGCTCACCACCAGTTACTTCCATTTCGTTAAGTGACCATAATTTTTCAGCATTAGCTTCTATCTTCGCTTCAACTTTAGCCCATTCAAGACCTTCATGGCGGTTCATGTTTTTCTCAAAACGAGCTTGCAATACTTTCAATAACTCTTCACGTTTTTCTACTAATAAGTCATTTTTATTTCCTGTCATATTAGTCCTCCCTGATATATGTACTGATAGTAGTTTAAGTATATATTTTATAATAAATCATCTCAATATGAAGACCGTTTCGATCATATATCTTGTACAAACATCTATTACAAAGTCCTAAAACCCTCCATACTCTCTTCAAGCATATAGTGTGAAAACCACCTCAAGTTCTGCTTCATAATAGCCACATGAACTCCTGGTTGGTCAGAACTATATGCCATTCCTTTAAATATAATTAATTCTGTATCAACTTCCATATCCATTAATCCTTGATATAGATCATATGCATTTGTAATTGGAATTCTTGCATCCTTTTCCCCATGTTGAATTAAGGTAGGCGTACAAGCTGATTTAATATACGTCATAGGTGATGTCTTCGTATATATATCTGGATCATTCCATGGAGTATTTCCTAAATACATTCTAATAAAGTAAGGTATATCTGTATTTACGTAATGGGTACTCCAGTTAGTTATTCCACCGCCAACTGAAATAGCTTTAAACCTGCTACTAAATGTAGAACAGAAAGCTGATACATATCCACCGTTGCTCCATCCCATAACTCCTACTCTATCTTTATCTACTATCCCTTGATCAACTAGTTTATCAACTCCTGATATAACATCGTCGTAGTCAGCAATCCCCTGTTTTCTATAGTTAGCTTTTAAAAATTCATTACCATAACCTGAACTTCCTCTGTAATTTGGCTCTAAAACGATAAAGCCTTTTTCAACAAACTGTTCAATCGGATATTTCTCATTGAAGCAGTCTGAAAATATCGGAAAAGATGCCCAAGCCGGACCACCGTGAATTACTACTAATAAAGGATATTTTTTATTAGTGTCAAACTCTACTGGCGTTGATAAAACACCTTCTATTTCAAGACCATCACTACTTTTCCATGAGATGATTTCCCTGTTACTTTTAAGTTTCCCTTTGAAAAAGCTATTTTCATCCGTTATTTTTTTATCGTCTAAATAGATTTCAAAGGTTTCATTTGTTATAGCCTTATTATAGGTTATATGATTTCCATCCTTTGTTATAGAAGCATCCATTATAAAGCCATCTACTTTTTCGCTTAATATTTCCACAGTGCCATCTTCGGCTAGCAATCCAATAAGATAATTCGTTTTATTCTGCCACCTAATTAAAATCCCTTTAGCTGTCCACTGTAATGGCATAACCGTACTATCAAAATCTGTTACAGGTTGAATTACCTCTCCGGTATTTATATCATATATCTCTAACGTACTATCTTGTATATGGTTTCTATAGTAATCCTTCTCTCTTATGCTTGCTGTGTAACATATTTTACTGCCGTCAGGAGAAAAGCAAACACTCCCTCCCAACAATTTATCCACATTTAGCTTTTGTAGCTCTCCAGCTTTAATATGGAGTATGTATAGATCTCCATTTATATAATCTGCCATATTTGAGCTTGGTGTCGCCATAAATACAACCTTTTTACCATCATTTGAAATATCAAATTCATGGATATGAAAATCCTTACCATCCGTTAATTGATAAACAACTCTGTTCTCGTGTTCATCTGTATCACTTTGTATCACCTTTTCTATTTCAATGTAATATAAACAATTATTCTGGTGTTCCTTACCAATATGTTGAAAATCTCCATATAGGTCCTTACGTTTCTTTATCTCCTCACATTCTTTTGACTGCGTAACATAATAAAGCTCCTTGCCAGTAGGCCCCCATTCGAATGTACTGACTCCTTCTTTCTCATCAGTAATTTGAACTTCGCTATAATCATCTAGCGACTTAACAAATATCTGATTTTCCCCATCACCAACTGGACTAAGATATGCGATACACCTAGCATCTGGAGACCATAATGGGTGTGTACTATCTATATCCCCATTTGATAATGGGTAACTCTGCTTCTTATCTTTTTCATATATCCATACATGATTCCTATATGTATTGTCTTTCCAATCAGCCGTCTTCTTAACAAATGCTACGTTTTTACCATCATCACTTATGTTTGTACTTGATACGGTTGGTAATGAAATAATCTCTTCTATACTTAAATATGTTTTTGCTTTCACTTTCATATAATAAGCCCCCTTGTAATGTCCATGAATCTACCGTCTCTTCTTGTCGTAATAAAGGAAATTGTTCACGGATACTTAAAATAGTAACGGAAAATTCAGATAAATAAAAGTGAATCCGATAAAGTAAAACTTTAATCTATAGGGCTCTTTCCGCTTATCAATTTTAGAT
>NZ_JBNLYE010000022.1:0-34953 GCF_050172095.1 Bacillus sp. GMs2/2 | reverse complement strand
AATTAAATTTTTCATACTCTATTATATACCCATACAGGTATAGGTTTTTGTGTGATACATGAAAAAATTAAATAATAAATAACATGGAGGTTTGAAATATGTCTAGAAAAATTGTTGTAGTAGGCGGAGTTGCTGGCGGGGCATCAGTAGCTGCAAGGCTTCGTCGTTTAAGTGAGGAAGATGAAATTATTATGGTTGAACGCGGTGAATACATTTCGTTCGCAAACTGTGGATTGCCATATTATATTGGCGGTGTCATTACAGAAAGACAAAAGTTATTAGTACAAACTGTTGAAAGGATGTCAAAACGTTTTAATTTAGATATACGTGTATTGAGTGAAGTTGTAAAGATTAATAAAGAAGAGAAAACAATTACGATAAAGAATGTAACTACAGATGAAACATATAACGAGGAATATGATGTTTTGATTCTTTCACCAGGGGCGAAACCAATTGTTCCACCTATTCCGGGCATTGAAGAAGCGAAGGCGTTGTTTACGTTACGAAATGTACCTGATACAGATCGTATAAAAGCGTATATTGATGAGAAGAAACCACGTCATGCGACGGTTATTGGTGGAGGATTTATTGGAGTGGAAATGGTTGAGAATTTAAGAGAACGCGGGATTGATGTTATTCTTGTAGAGATGGCGAATCAAGTAATGCCACCAATCGATTATGAAATGGCAGCATACGTACATGAACATATGAGAAATCACAATGTTGAGCTTGTTTTAGAAGATGGTGTAGATGCGTTAGAAGAAGACGGGGCTATTGTACGTTTAAAAAGTGGCTCAGTTATAAAAACAGATATGATTATTTTAGCAATTGGTGTACAACCAGAGAGTAGTTTAGCGAAAGAGGCAGGATTAGCATTAGGAGTTAGAGGAACGATAAAGGTAAATGAGAAATTTCAAACATCTGACCCATATGTATATGCAATTGGTGATGCGATTGAAGTGAAAGATTTTGTTACAGAAATAGAAACGATGATTCCTTTAGCGTGGCCAGCTAATCGTCAAGGTCGCATGTTAGCAGATATTATTCATGGTCATACGGATTCTTTATATAAAGGTACGATGGGAACTTCTGTGGCTAAAGTTTTTGATTTAACAGTTGCTTCGACTGGAGTGAATGAGAAAATATTAAAACGACTAAATATACCCTATGAGGTAGTACATGTACAGGCAAATTCTCATGCGGGATATTATCCGAATGCTACGCCTGTGCTAATAAAATTAATCTTTAATAAAGAAAGCGGAAAAATTTATGGAGCGCAGGCGTTAGGGCGTGATGGTGTAGATAAGCGTATTGATGTTATTGCAACGGCAATGAAGGCAAACTTAACTGTAATCGATTTGCCGGATTTAGAATTATCATATGCCCCGCCCTATTCTGCTGCAAAAGACCCAGTAAACATGGTGGGGTATGCGGCAAGTAATATAGTAGATGGTTTTGTGGACACAGTGCAATGGCATGAAATAGATCACATTGTTAAAAATGGTGGATATCTTATTGATGTTCGAGAGCCTAATGAACTAAAACAGGGAATGATTAAAGACTCTATTAATATTCCGTTAGATGAATTACGTGATCGATTGGATGAAGTGCCAATGGACAAAGAAATATATATCACTTGCCAACTTGGTATGAGAGGGTATGTTGCAGCGCGCATGTTAATGGAAAAAGGATATAAGGTAAAGAACTTAGATGGTGGCTTTAAATTATACGGAACAGTAGTACCAGAATGTGTTGTATATTAATATTTTTTCATCTTCCACTTCAAAATTTGGTGGAAGATGAAAGCCTATATAGTAAGGTTTCACTTCTTGTTTTGTGAACATATAAGATAAATATTAAAAATAGGGGTTTACAAAATACCCTATAGGGTATAATATATTGTCATAGGTTATAAATAGTGACATAATGGTAATGAGGTGATTATAGGATGGAATATAATCAAGATATGAAAAATAGATTGAAACGTATTGAAGGTCAAGTTCGTGGTGTGCTTCGTATGATGGAAGAAGGAAAAGATTGCCGAGAGGTTATTACACAGTTAACGGCATCTCGTTCTGCCCTTGATCGTACAATTGGGCTCGTTGTTGGGACTAATTTAGAGCAATGTTTGCGTGAGCAGTTTGAAAGTGGTAATGGTTCAAATGAAGAGTTAATTAAAGAAGCTGTTCAATTACTTGTAAAAAGCCGATAATCTGTCAAATATAATTGTTGACAGATTTTCAAAAACATTTTAATATACCCCTACAGGTATATGTATATAAGTTGTGGAGGAATCAATTATGAGTATAAAAGTGGATATGAGTTTAGATTGTAAAGGGTTGGCTTGTCCGATGCCGATTGTGAAAACGAAGAAGGCGATAGAAGGATTAGCACCAGGGCAAGTGATTGAAGTTCAGGCAACAGATAAAGGATCTACGGTAGATATAAAAAGTTGGGCGGGTAAAGTAGGACATCAATATATCGGGACGAAACACGAGGATGATGTATTGGTGCATTATGTTAGGAAAGCAAACGAGCATGAAGTGAATGAAATTGTGAAATATCCACATACAATTACGAATGCAGAATTACAGTCTATATTGTCTCATGGAGAAGAGAGCATTGTATTAGATGTTCGCGAAGCAGCGGAATTTGCTTTTGGTCATATTCCATCCGCCATTTCGGTACCATTAGGTGAATTAGACAGCGCAGTATTAGATAAGACGAAGCAAATTTATGTTATTTGCCGAACTGGTAATCGCAGTGATATAGCTTGCCAAATGTTGAAAGAGAAAGGTTATTCAAATGTGAAAAATGTCATTCCAGGTATGTTAGAGTGGCAAGGGAATATAGAGAAATAAATTTTTTGAATAAAAATATACCTATGGGGGTAATAGAGTGAGTGTTAAACCGTTACAAGCAAAAGATGTGGCAGAGAAAGTGTTATTCGGAGAGTTATTCATTTTAGATGTTCGTAATGAGGCGGATTATGAAGATTGGAAAATTGAAGGGAAACAAGTTTCTTCTATTAATAAACCTTATTTTGACTTGTTAGATGGTGTAGATCATATTGTCAGTGAACTACCTAAAGATAAAGATGTTTTAGTAGTATGTGCAAAAGAAGGGTCTTCTATATTTGTAGCAGAGCAATTAACAGAGGCTA
This sequence comes from Bacillus sp. GMs2/2, assembly GCF_050172095.1. Lineage (NCBI taxonomy): Bacteria > Bacillati > Bacillota > Bacilli > Caryophanales > Bacillaceae > Bacillus > Bacillus sp. GMs2/2. Next base: position 31,790 of record NZ_JBNLYE010000022.1, on the reverse strand, counting down.
GATTAGAAAATATTTACTATTTATCTGGTGGTATGAAGGCTTGGAGTGAATATGTAAAGCCTATAAAAGTGGGAGATTTAAAAGATGGCGGAAGTATGTATCAGTTTAACCGTCTTGGAAAAGGTTGCTTATCATATATGGTTATTTCAAACGGTGAAGCAGCAGTTATTGATGCAGTAAGAACAGTTGAAGCGTACGAAGAGTTTGCGAAAGAGCATGGCGTTACGATTACGAATGTAATGGATACACATTTACATGCAGACCATATTTCCGGAGGACGTAAGTTAGCGGAAAAGGTAGGTGGTACGTATTGGTTACCACCAAAAGATGCAGAGGAAGTTGTTTTCTCATACGAACCGCTTGTTGAAGGATCTGTTATTACGGTGGGGGGTACTAAAATTGTAATTGACGCATTATACTCACCAGGGCATACGATTGGAAGTACGTCATTCATTGTAGATGATTCTTATTTATTATCAGGCGATATTTTATTTGTAGATTCAATTGGGCGTCCTGATCTTGCTGGTAAGGCTGAAGATTGGGTGAGTGATTTACGTAATACTTTGTATAGCCGATATAAAGAGCTATCTCAAAATTTAGTTGTGTTACCGGCTCATTATTCAAAAATAAGTGAAATGAACGAAAGTGGTATCGTTAGTGCAAAATTAAAAGATTTATTTGAGCATAATGCAGGATTAAATATTGAGGATGAGGGAGAGTTCCGTAAAGTTGTAACAGAAAACTTACCACCTCAGCCAAATGCATATGAAGAAATTCGTCAAACCAATATGGGTAAAATTCACCCAAGTGTGGATAAAGAGCGTGAAATGGAGATTGGTCCAAATCGTTGTGCAGTGCACGAATAATGAAATAAATAAAAAATGGAGGAATTGATGATGAATATAAAACAAGTGTTAGATGCGAAAGGTTTAGCATGTCCAATGCCGATTGTAAGAACAAAGAGATCAATGGATGCTCTACAAACTGGAGAAGTGTTAGAAATACATGTAACGGATAAAGGGTCAGTTAAGGATATTCCAGCGTGGGCAAATAAATGTGGCCATGACATCGTAAAGCTTGAAGAAGAAGGCGATGTGCTGAAGTTTTGGATTAGGAAGGCGTAGTGAAGCAATAGTTTTGTAAATATAGAGAGGTTGGTTATATGAACACAATATTAAGTACGCTTTTCATTGTACTTGCTGCATGGTTTGTTATTTCACGATTTTTACCAGTGAAAGGTGTTCAAAATATAAATGGCAAAGAATTGAAAAGTATAGTGGGGAAAAAAGGGAAGTATTTTATTGATGTCCGTACAGTAGGTGAATATAGAGGGAATCATATGAAAGGCTTTCAAAATATCCCCCTAAATGATCTAGCAAGTAAGGCGAATCAATTAGATAAGAATAAGGAAGTAATCGTTATTTGCCAAAGTGGAATGAGAAGTAAGCAAGCAGCAAAGGTATTAAAGAAATTAGGATTTCAGCACGTTATCAATGTTTCAGGCGGTATGAATGGTTTGTGAGGAGGGAGTTTAAAATGAAAGAAATGACAGTAAAAGAATTGGAAGAAAAATTGTTACGTAAAGAAGCAGTAAATATCATGGACGTACGTGAAGTAGAAGAAGTAGCCGAAGGGAAAATTCCAGAAGCGTGTAATATTCCACTAGGACTATTAGAGTTTCGTATGCATGAGTTGGATAAAAAGAAAGAGTATATTATCGTTTGTCGTTCTGGCGGAAGAAGTGCACGAGCAGTTCAGTTTTTAGAGAGCTACGGTTTTCAAGCAATTAATATGGTAGGTGGTATGTTAGCATGGGAAGGTAAAGTCGTATAGTACAGGGATACATGATTTGAGCCTTTTTATAAATGATAAAATACCCCTATAGGTAATCGGAGGGAGAACAACATGGAACAACAGAAGAAAACAACAATCGTTTTATTTAGCGGAGATTATGATAAAGCAATGGCTGCTTATATTATTGCAAATGGTGCAGCGGCGTATGATCAAGAGGTAACTATTTTTCATACTTTTTGGGGATTAAATGCTTTAAGGAAAGATGAGCATGTGAAGGTAAAGAAAACTTTTATAGAAAAAGTGTTTGGAAAAATGATGCCACGCGGTGCGGATAAGATGGGATTATCAAAAATGAATTTTGCAGGTATGGGACCAAAGATGATTAAAGGTATTATGAAAAAACATAATGCGATGCCTTTACCAGATTTAATCGATTTGGCGAAAGAACAGGGGATTAAACTTGTCGCTTGTCAAATGACAGTAGATTTATTAGGGTTAAAAGAGGAAGAGATTATGGAAGGGGTAGAGTTTGCAGGAGTAGGAGCTTATTTAGCAGATGCTTCGGATGGGAATGTAAACTTATTCATTTAATTCATCTTCTTTCTAGAAGGGAGGGGATGTAAGATGAGCTTAGTCGTATTACTTTTTATAATTGGATTTATAGGATCGTTTATATCAGGAATGGTTGGAATTGGCGGTGCGATTATTAATTATCCGATGATCTTATACATTCCGGTATTGCTAGGATTTTCTGGCTATACATCACATGAAGTGAGCGGTATTACAGCGGTACAAGTATTCTTTGCAACTTTTGCAGGGGCATGGGCCTATCGGAAAAGTAATGATATGGATAAAACGCTAGTTGTATATATGGGAGCTAGTATATTAATAGGAAGTTTCATAGGGAGTTTTGGTGCTAACGTATTAGCGGAACATACGGTCAATGTTGTTTATGCAGCTTTAGCCACAATTGCTGCTATTATGATGTTTGTACCGAAACAAAATAATAGTGGAGATGTGAAGTATAATAAATGGTTAGCAAGCTTGTTAGCGTTCGTTGTAGGGGGAGCTTCAGGCATTATAGGAGCTGGAGGTTCGTTCCTTTTAGTTCCCATTATGCTAGTTATTTTAAAATTACCACTGCGCATGACGATCGCAACATCTATCGCTATTACGTTTATTTCCTCAATAGGGATTACTACAGGAAAAATGGTTACTGGGCAAGTAGTTATCATTCCAGCTCTAATTATTGCGGTTGCAAGTATATTTGCTGCGCCACTTGGAGCACGAGTCGGGAAGAGGCTAAATCAAAAAGTACTGCAATATGTATTGTCCACTTTAATTGTAGGCACTGCTGTTAAAATGTGGATCGATATGATATCAAAATAAAAGGATGGTGCTGCTTACAGCCCATCCTTTTATTTATTGCCCGTAAACCTAACGGATTATAGTTTTACTTTATGCCCAAATAACTTTCATTAAGTTTTTATATTCGTCATTTGCTAATTTATATAGCATTCTCGTATGTTCAAAGACAAGTGCTGGATTAAAGTTTGGTTCTGAGAATGCAAGAGATGTTGAAATATCAATTGCATTTTGCTTATTTAATGTGAATTTTGCAAAGCGATAAGATGTATTTAATTCATTGATGACATGTAAAATATCATTTGTTGATGTTGCATCAGGCACGTGAGCAACATTGAAGCAGTATATATCCACCGTAGGATGTTCGTTTTGGAAAGCAGCGATAAGTTGAATCTTTGCGCCAGCTTCAGTCTCTAATCCTACTGAAAAATGAACAGAGCCATCATTTTCATCTATATTTTCTTCCATGTATATATCGTTAGATTTTAAGTAGTCTTTAAAATCTGAGATGTTATGTTTTACTGCAGCTTTCATATGTATGAGCCCCCTGATAATTGGAATAGATTGCTACTATTTATTATAATTTAAAAATATTAAAAAAGATAGTTAGAAAGTTCTGATTTTTATATTTGGAAGAATATAAAGAAGCGGTTCTCTACCTCCATAGAGAACCGCTTCTATATTATTCATTGTCATTAGACGATGTTTCTGTATCTTCACTGCTATTTTTGTTCTTATTTTTCACTTCATTGTTATTTGATTCGCGTTCACTTGAATTTTCAGACTTAGATTCTTTTGTCTTTTTCGAATCAGAGTTTGAGTCAGACTTTGTATATGCAGGTAGCCCAAGATGAGTACGAAGTTCATTTGTAACATTAGCTAATTCTTTTTTATCTGGATTGTAGTAGTAAGTTCGACCACCACCAGCAGATTTGCTACAAGTATCGTCACCTTTTGCCATGTAGCAATCATCACCTTGGATTTGTAATTTCTCAATTTCCGAATCCGATCCATATTTATAGAATGAAAGCATATCATCAAATGTTAAGTTTGTAACGAATTGTCCGTTAATATCATCAATGATGTTGCCAACTTTTGTTACAGAACCAACACTTGTTAGTTTCTTTAAAATAGCCTCGATAACGAGTTGTTGACGTTGTCCACGCATTGCATCACTATCGATGTGCCTTGTTCTAGCAAGAGCAAGAGCTTCTTCGCCATTTAGCTTTTGAACACCTTTTTCTAGATGAATAGCCTCAGCATTATCATTGCTATCTTGCTCAGTAAATTCAACTGGTACATCAACTTCAACACCGCCCAAGTCATCGACGATTTTTATAAATGATTTAAAGTTGAATTTTACAAAATAATCGACAGGAACATTCATTAATTTTTCAACTGCATCAATGCTTGCTTGTGGTCCACCATTTTTTCCGTTTTTAGCAGAACCGAATGCATGAGCGTGTGTAATTTTATCTTTTTTCTTTTCTATTGGAATATAAGTATATGTGTCACGTGGGATACTTAATAGTTTAACAGTTTTGCTATCTTTATTAAATGTTGCAAGTAAAAGCGCGTCTGTTCTTATAGCTTCACCATATTCTTTTCCACGGACATCGCTTTCATCGACACCCATTATTAAAACAGAGACATTGTTTGTAATAGGTTTTACAGCCTTATCACGTAAATCAGATTTATCACCGCGTGCTAAATCGTGTGCGGCATTTCGAACAGCAGAAGATGCTTTATTTACTAAAAACCAAGTATAACCGCCGCCTATTAATAAAACGAATAGTATAGCGCTTATAATAATTTTTATTTTTTTCTTATTTTTTTTCGGTTTATTGCGTGTATTTTCTTGCAAAGATGGGTTTTGCTCCATTTCCTGTACTCCTTCATTTGGATTGAAATACGACACTCATATCCACTTATTATAATGAAATTTAGCGAAAAAAAACATTACAAAACATTTACATTTCGTAAAAATTCAATATATTTATAAAAAGTCAGATTTTCTATATATTATTTGTCAGATGTAGAATAAGTATAAGGGCTTTTAGTAGAAATGAAAATATATATTATGAGAAAGTGATAGGGAAGTAAGATTTGTTGAAATATAGCCAAGAAGAAATGAGTAAGCTTACTTATTTCTTCTATATAATAAAGAAGAATTTGACGGATAAAGGAGAGAGCATAATGAATCATACATCATTCCGAGCAATCGTTGTGAACGAAAAGGAAAATCATCAGTTTGTAAGAAAAGTTGTTGAGAGAGAAGTAAGTAGTTTACCTGAGGGAGACGTATTCATACAAGTTCATTATTCTTCATTAAATTATAAAGATGCTCTTTCAGCTACTGGTAATAAAGGTGTTACGAGAACATATCCTCATACGCCAGGAATTGATGCTGCAGGAGTAGTTGTGAGTAGTGAAGATGCTACCATTAAAGCAGGAGATCAAGTTATTGTAACGGGATATGACTTAGGTATGAATACCTCTGGTGGTTTCGGAGAATATATTCGCGTGCCATCATCTTGGGTCGTGCCTTTACCAGAAGGAATGTCATTAAAGGAAAGTATGATGTATGGGACAGCAGGTTTTACTGCGGCGTTGTCGGTATATAAGCTTATTGGGGCAGGAATCAAGCCTAATATGGGAGATGTTTTAGTAACGGGTGCTACAGGCGGCGTAGGCAGTGTAGCTGTTAGTATATTAAGTAAGTTAGGGTTTAACGTAGTAGGAGCGACAGGAAAAATGGAAGAGAAAGATATGCTACTACGTCTAGGAGCGAAAAAAGTGATTCATCGCGCGGAATTGAATGATGAATCAGGAAGACCGATGTTAAAAGGGATATACGCCGGAGTTATTGATACTGTAGGTGGACGTATGTTAGAAACAGCTTTAAAAACAGTAAAGTATGGTGGTTGTGTAACGACATGCGGTAATGTGGCAGGCCAGGAATTACAAACAACGGTATATCCGTTTATTTTACGAGGCATAAGCCTTTTAGGGATAGATTCTGTGCAATGTCCAGCAGATGTGAGAAGTGATGTGTGGACGCTCTTAGCAAATGAATGGAGTAATAAAGAGTTAAGATCTTATACAGGAGAATGTACATTAGAAGAATTAGAGGAGAAGTTTACACTTATATTGCAAGGAAAGTTAAAAGGAAGAACAGTTGTTAAAATATAATAAGAAAGAGACGCTTACGTTAGCGTCTCTTTCTTATTATAATGATTGTTTTAAATTGATTTTTCCTTGTTCGCCTAAAACACCGTCAGCGATATTTACAGCGTGATCGCCAATGCGCTCTAAGTTACTTACCATATCGACGAAGATGATACTTGCATCACCTGAACAGCTGCGTTCGTTTAGACGTAATACGTGACGTTTACGAAGAACACGTTCCATTTGGTCGATTTTGCGTTCTTTAGCAATAACAGTTTGAGCTAGTTCAGTATCGAAGTTTGTTAAAGCTTCAACTGAGTCTTGTAGTGTTGAAATTGTTAATTCCAGCATTTCATTTAATTCAGCTAGTGCTTCGTCTGATAGTGAAACACGGTTTGAAATTTGGAAATCTACAAGTTCTACAAGGTTTTCTACATGATCACCGACACGTTCAATATCTCCAACAACACCTGCTAAAACGGAATGTTTTTCAGAATCCGTAGGCGAAAGCGGCTTTTCTGATAGTAAAACTAAATACTCGGTAATTTTTTTATCTAAATTGTTAATAGCTCCTTCTAATTGAGTAGCCATGTCAGCGTGTTTTTTGTCTTGTGTATTTAAAAATTGGTTTGCTTCTTTTAATCCATGTAATGAAAACTCAGCCATACGGATAATTTCTTTTTGAGCTTCTGTTAAAGCGATAGCTGGAGATTGCTCAATAAAAATTGGGTTTAAATGCTGCGGTTTGAAATCAATAGCAGAATCTTCGCCGCGAATAAGTTTTGTTACAATCCATGCTAATACAGCGATAAATGGGAATTGAATAACTGCATTTGTTACGTTAAATGTTCCGTGTGCAAATGCAATTGTCATTTCTGGATTTAAGTTTAATGATGTTTGGAAATATTGAATTAAGCTTGTAAATGGTACTAATAAAATCGTAAATATAATTGTACCGACGATATTAAAGATAACGTGAACTAATGCTGCACGTCTTGCGGCAATAGAAGTACCGATTGCTGCTAATACAGCTGTAATTGTTGTACCGATGTTATCACCGAATAATACAGGAAGGGCAGCTTGTAAATCGATTGCACCTTGACCGAATAGTTCTTGTAAAATACCGATAGTTGCACTTGAACTTTGTACAATTAAAGTAAAGACTGTACCGACAACAACTCCTAAAATTGGATTATCACTCATACTAACCGTTAATTCTTGGAAGGATTCTAAAGAGCGAAGAGGTTTCATACCTGTGCTCATTAATTCCAAACCGAAGAATAACATACCAAAGCCGAATATAACTTGACCTAAAGAATGTACTTTTTTATTTTTAAAGAAGAATAATAAGATAGCTCCAACTGCCATAATTGGGAGAGCGTATTCTCCGATTTTAATTCCGATAATAAATGCAGTAACTGTCGTACCGATGTTTGCACCCATAATAACACCGATTGCTTGTCTTAATGTCATAAATCCGGCACTTACAAGTCCGACTGTTAAAGCGGTTGTTCCTGAACTGGATTGGATTAATACAGTAACTAACATACCTGCTAGTACACCCATAAGTGGGTTTGTTGTAAAACGATCTAGAATATCACGAAGACGATCTCCAGCTGCTTGTTGCAGTCCATCGCCCATGTATTTAATCCCGAATAAGAAAATACCTAATCCACCAATGAACTGGAAGATCATATCTTGAACATTATATTCCACGCATTCCACTCCTTAAATTTCATGTACGATGTAATTATTAACTGAACCTTGAGTCACTGTAAATGGTTTGCTAGTAAAATTTACACTAAATTTACAAAGGGTAGAAAAGTTTACAATACCTTAAAGAAACAGCTGTATTTTATTGGTTTTCATCATGTGTAAATCTTAATTTTGTAAAAAAATCACACTCTTTAGAATAGTGTTTTTCATTTGAATATCAAGGAAAGCGTCTGCGAGTTCATCGTATATTTTTTGATGAAAGTTAAAAAAATATGTAGGAAAATGCATGTAGTTTTATAACAGCAAAACGAGGGGAAATAATTCTTTTAACACGATAAAAAAGCCACTGAATTATCCAGCAGCTTTTTCCGTGTTTTTATCGCCATGCTTTTGTTTTCTTATGCTTGTAATGTAAATGAAGAGAAAAGCAATAAGTAATAGAGAGGAGTAACGATATACAGTTGCATAGTTTGTAAAATGAGCAATAAATCCAAATATAATCGCTCCAGCGCCGATTCCAAGGTCAAATGCGGAGAAGAATGTAGCCGTTGCTACGCCGCGTCGATGCGGTGCTACGCGGTCAATCATCCATGCTTGTAGTGCAGGTTGGATCGCTCCAAAACCACTTCCGTAACATGCTGCAGCAATAATTAAGCTCGGAATTGTCGTCGTATACGACAATAAAATAATGCCTGTAAAAGTTATAATAACTCCCGGAATGATGACGAATGTATGGCCTTTCGCATCATATAGCTTTCCAGAGAATGGACGAGTTACAGCGATTGCTAGTGCGTTACATAAAAAGAAGAGACTAATATCAGCTATGCCGACTTCTGTAGCAAATAGAGTGATAAAACTTCCGATTCCTCCGTACATTAATGTAATACATAATATTAATAATGAAGGAAGTAAAGCTTTACGCTCAATAAATCCATCGAGAAAAGTACTAGATGATTGTTGTGGAGGCTGTTTCGATTTTTGGATTTGAAGTAGTTTCGTTAATATTAATGAAACAATTGTGCACGATAATGCACATAAAAAAAGAATTGTGAAGTTATATGTTTGCATAAGCCATAGTCCGATAAGTGGACCGAGGGCCATTGCAATTGTTCCAGAAAGGCCAAAATATCCCATGCCTTCTCCGCGGCGAGCTGAGGGAATTAAATCAGAAACGACAGTTCCATATGTAGTCGTTGTAATACCGAAACCAGCTCCGTGTAAAATACGAACAGCAAGCAAGAGAAAGATAGTTGAGGCGAAAAGGTAACTGCCCATAGCGAGTAAACAGATAGCAGTGCCGATCATTAAAATGATTTTTTTATTGAATTTTTGCAAGGCGTTCCCAGTTAGCGGTCTAACAAAAAGTGCCGCAACGGTAAACATGCCGACAACAAATCCGATATTGGAACTTGTGCCACCAATTTCTTTCACATAAACAGGTAAGGTTGGAATTAACATTTGAAACCCTAAAAACATACATAAGTTTGCAAAAATTAAAGCAACAAACTCTTTTGTCCATAACGGTTCTCGTTTTACGAGTATTGCTTCTCCCATATATTCATCCCCTATATAAAATTTTCTCTTTTCTTTCGAGTATATGTATTGGTCAATGCAACAGTCAAGGAAGGTGTCTTGAAAACGGATAACAATTTTTAAGATGAAAAACTGACAAATTTGTGTAAAAGCTACACAACTATGAAAAAAAGATGTAAAGTATAGATGTATAGACTTGTAGGTGTTAAGAATGATAGAAATTGTTTTTTCTTTAAAGAAAGCGGATTCAAAAGAGTAGTGAACAAGAAGGGGATATATACTTTTTTACTACATATATTTGAAAAGGTTTACAATATGATGAAGAAAGAGGCGTGTACATATGAGACGATTAGGTATTTCTATTTATCCAGAACATTCAACAGTAGAGAAAGATAAGGAGTATTTAACATTAGCAAGTAAATATGGATTTACACGTATGTTCACATGTTTATTATCTGTGGATGGAGAAAAAGAGAAAATTATAGAAGAATTTAAAGAAACGATCTCTCATGCGAATGCATTAGGGTTCCAAGTATTAGTTGATATTAGTCCATCTGTTTTTGAACAATTAGGTATTTCGTATAATGATTTATCATTCTTCCATGAATTAGGTGCGTACGGTATTCGTTTAGATGTTGGTTTCTCAGGATTAGAAGAATCAATTATGACTTATAATCCGTATGGTTTGAAAATTGAGATTAATATGAGTAATGGTACGAAGTATGTAGATAACATTATGAGTCATAGACCAAATCGTGAAAATTTAATTGGTTGTCATAATTTTTATCCGCATCGTTATTCAGGATTATCATACGATCATTTCATTAAATGCTCGAAACAATTTAAAGATTACGGTATGAGAACGGCAGCTTTTATTTCATCATTTGATGCAACATACGGACCTTGGCCAGTAACAGAAGGGTTATGTACATTAGAGCAGCATCGTGAATTACCGATGACAACACAGGCGAAGCATTTATTCGCGACTGAATTAATTGATGATGTTATTATTGCAAACGCATATGCGTCAGAAGAAGAATTACAAGCACTAGGTGCATTAAATAAAGAGAAACAAACATTTGATATAGAAATATATGATACAACGACAGAACTAGAAAGAATTATCGTATTAGACGAACCACATTTTTATCGCGGAGATGTATCTGAATATATGATTCGTTCTACACAAAGTCGTGTGAAATATAAAAAAGAAGAATTTAAACCTCATAATACGCGCGAAATTAAGCGTGGAGATTTATTAATTGATAATGAACAATATGGCCAGTATAAAGGCGAATTACAAATTGCATTAAAAGATATGGTGAATACAGGAAAAACAAATGTAGTTGGTCGAATTGTAGAAGAAGAGATTTTCTTACTAGACTATTTACAAGCATGGGATAAATTCGGATTTACATTAAAGAAATAGAGAGAATATAAAGGGGAAAAACTACTGATTTCAGCAGCTTTTCCCCCTTTATATATAAAGAGCGAGAGGAAGAGCTATGACAAAGGTGCATCAGCGATTAATTTCTATTTTAGAGGAATTTTTAGAAGAGAAATCGATGTTAAATCGAGCTTTTTTAGCAGACCGTTTACATGTATCAACGAAGACGATTCAAAAGGATATAAAATTATTAAATGATATATTGGAAGAAAACGGAGCGAAAATCGAATCGCAAAGAGGGAATGGGTACGAATTAGAAATTATACAAAAGAAGAAATTTGAAGACTTTTGTGTGAGTCTATTTCAAAAACAGACGGAAAAGATCCCAACTTCTTATGAAGAAAGAATAGCGTACATTCTGCAGCGTGTTTTAACGACAGAGGGATATGTGAAGCTTTCAGAATTAGCGGAAGAGATTTATGTGAGCAAATCAACGGTCAATTTAATTATGAAAGATGTTACAGATATATGTAGTCGCTATAAATTACAAATTGAGAAGAGACCGTATTATGGTATGCGTATTGTTGGAGAGGAATTTAATATTCGTTCTTGTTTATCACAATATGGTTTACCGCGTTATGACCATACTCCGTTTCATGAGCAATTTGAGCAGACGGAGACGTATTTATCGCTACCGCATATATCACTCATTCGTTCAATTATATTAAAGTATATTGAAGGCGGAACAATATATTTATCTGATATAGAAATTGATAATTTAGTCATTCATATTGCAATCGCATTAAAGCGTTGTCAAAGTCAACATTATATGAAAGGACTGCATGCGGAGCAATCAGAACTTATACTAAAGAAAGAATATACAATTGCGAAGCAGATTTTAGGAGATTTAGAGAAAGAGTTGAAATTTTCATTTCCAGAAGAAGAAGTATTATATGTGACGATGCATTTATTAAGTACTGCTGTTACAACGAGAGATCGCTATGAAAATGTAGAAGAGCTATTAGGGAAAGATATATATGCATTTATGCAACATATTCTTTTTAAAGTAGCGGAAGAACGGAATCTTATTTTTTATTATGATGAAGAATTATTATTTGGATTTGGTATTCATTTAAAAACGTTATTAAATCGTTTGAAGTATAAGTTAAATACGAGAAATCCTCTTTTGGCAGAAGTGAAAAAGAATTATCCGTATGCTTTTGAAATTGCGGTTCTTGTTGGAGATATCATTGGTGAATATACGGGTGAATCGATCCCTGAAAGTGAAATTGGTTATATTGCAATTCACTTCGGCGGAGCGATGAGCCGTTTGCAGGAGCAAAATCAAAAGAAAAGATGCTTATTAGTTTGTGCGACTGGTCAAGGAAGTGCACAACTATTAAAATATAAAATTTTATCACAGTTCCGAGATAAATTAGAGATTGTAGGTATTACAGGCTATTATCAATTGAAAGTAGAAGATCTTTATAAAGAAAAAATAGATTGTATTATTAGTACGATTCATATACCGAGTGGCTTGCCTGTTCCAGTTATAAAAGTGAATTCAATATTTGATGATAAAGAGATTAAATCGATTGGTCAGCGGTTGTTTACGCATGTGAATACTAGTGTGCAGCCTTATATTAAGGAAGATTTAATCTTTTTAAATCATAATGCTTCTACGAAAGAGGATGTTATTCAGTTTTTATGTGAGAAAGCTGCTGAGAAACGCTATGTACCAGAAAACTTTTATGCTTCTGTTATGGAAAGAGAAAATACGTCTCCGACAGCGGTTGGGAATTCAGTTGCAATCCCGCATCCGATGCAGTTATTAAGTGAGGAAACTTTTCTGATGTTTTGCACACTTGAAAAGGCTGTTGATTGGGGAGATAAAAAAGTACAAGTAATTATTTTATTTAGTGTAAAGCGCAATAATAATGAAGATTTGCAAAGGCTTTATGATTTTTTATATGATATTATGTCTAGTCAAACTACGATAGAGAAACTTACTCAGACCGAGGTAATTGAAGATTTTCAAGAGATTTTATTATCATTTTGAAAAAGTATATAAAAACTTCCGTTACATAACGGAAGTTTTTTATGTTTAATTGTATGCGTTTTCATAATAAGATAAAAATATAGAAAACATATAGCTTGGGGGAATTTAAAATGGCTGATATGCAAACTCCATTTGCGTTAATTTTACATGGTGGCAATGCGAGAAGCGCGGCGCTTGAAGCAATTGCTTTTGCAAGACAAGGAGATTTCGGGAATGCCGGTGAAAAGATGAAACTTGCTAGTGAGGAAATTTCAGCAGCGCACCGTATTCAAACGGATTTAATTCAAGAAGAGGCAAGAGGAAATCATGCAGAAATTAGTTTACTGTTAGTGCACGCACAAGATCATTTAATGAATGCAATTACAGTGAAAGAACTGGCTGAAGAATTTATTGCTCTTCATAAACGAGTAGAAGAGAAAGTAACAGTATAAGATGTACATTTTATTATGTTGTGCAGCAGGTATGTCAACGAGTATGGTCGTAAGAAAAATGCAAGAAGAGGCAAAGAAACAGGGGAAGAATTATAAAATTAAGGCGGTTGATTCAGAACTTATGAAACTTGAAATAAAGGAAGCCGATGTCATTTTAATCGGTCCACAAGTGAAATATTTATTTCCAGCTGTAGAGTTTCTTGCGAACTCATACAACATACCAGTTGCGATTATAGACCAACGAGATTATGGTATGTGTGATGGTTTGAAAGTGCTTAAGCAAGCAGAACAATTAGTTTTAGCATAATTATATCTTTTTAAATATAAACATTATAATGTTATAAAGTTTATTTCATTCTTTTATAGTAGAGAGAAAGAGGAGGGCTATTGATGAATGGGTTTATGAGTTTTATGGAACAAAAGATTATGCCAACAACGCAAAAGATTGCAGGACAACGACATTTATTAGCAATTCGAAACGGGGTTATTTCTACATTACCGTTAACGATCGTCGGATCATTTTTCGTTATCTTTTTAAATTTACCAATTGATGCATATATGGAATGGATTGCACCGTTTCGCCATATTTTAGATATTCCATTTCGATTTACAGTAGGACTAATGGCATTATACGCAGCGTTTGGTGTAGGGGCTTCGCTCGCGAACTTTTATCAGCTCAATCAGTTAAGTGCAGGGTTATTATCTGTACTCGCCTTTTTACTAGCATCAGTTGAACCAATTCAAATTACGAAAGCTGTACCAGGTGTTATTGATGCAGGTAGATATATTTCAGTAGGAACATTAAGTGCAACGTCTTTATTTGGCGCAATTGTTACAGCATTAATTGCAGTAGAAATTTATCATTTTATGATTAAGCATAATATCTCGATTAAATTACCAGATAGTGTACCACCAGCAGTTTCAAATTCGTTTGCAGCATTAATTCCAACATTAGCAGTTATTCTTTTATTCTGGGGCATTCGCTACGGTTTGAAATTCGATGTAAATACAACAATTACATATTTAATCGCACCATTAAAATCAGTATTAGTAGGAAATAATTTATTCGGTGGTTTATTAACAGTATTCTTAATCGTGTTTTTCTGGTCATTCGGTATACATGGACCAGCGATTTTAGGACCAATTATTCGTCCGATGTGGGATTCAGCAATTCTTGAAAATATGGAAGTATTCACGGCTACAGGAAATGCACATCAGTTACCAAACTTATTTACAGAGCAGTTCATTCAATGGTTCGTATGGATTGGCGGATCAGGCTCAACGTTAGCTTTAGTTATTATGTTTATGTTCTCTAAATCTAAGTTCTTAAAAGAGTTAGGTAGATTATCATTCGTGCCAGGCTTATTCAATATTAACGAACCAATTATTTTCGGTGCACCAATTGTAATGAACCCAATCTTAATTATTCCGTTCGTTATTACACCGTTAGTGACAACGACAGTATCATATTTCGCAGTTGTTTCAGGTATGATTCCACTTATGATGGCGAAACTGCCATTTACGATGTTAGCACCAATTGCAGCGGTGATTAGTACGGACTGGACAATTATGGCTGGTGTACTTGTACTTGTTAACTTTGTTATCTCGTTCGTTATTTACTATCCATTCTTCAAAATGTATGAGAAACAACAATTAGCAGGAGAGGAGAAAACAGAATGCTCGGAGCAATTATCATCTTAATTACATTCGTGGTCGGACAGTGTATTGCCCATTATTCGAAATGGGTACAAAGTAAATCTTTATTAGTGTTACTATTAGTATCAGTTTTATTTATCGGTTGTTCAATGGGTGCATATGTAATGTTAGGATTGCAATCACCGTACGTAATTATTGTACCGACAATTTTATGTGCAACGTGTTTATCTGCAAAATATAGATTTACGAGCATGGCATTAATACAACGTGTGAAGGAGATGCAAAAGCATGGAGCGTAAATTAGGAATTTCACTTTATCCAGAACATTCAACGAAAGAAAAAGATATGGCTTATATTTCCGCAGCGGCACGACACGGTTTTTCAAGAATATTTACTTGTTTGTTATCTGTGAATCGTCCGAAAGAAGAAATTGTAGCTGAATTTAAAGAGATTATCAATCACGCAAAAGATAACAATATGGAAGTTATTTTAGATGTAGCTCCGGCTGTGTTTGATCAGCTTGGTATTAGTTATAGCGATTTATCATTCTTCGCGGAGTTAGGCGCAGACGGTATTCGTTTAGATGTAGGCTTCGACGGGTTAACTGAAGCGAAAATGACGAATAATCCGTACGGTTTAAAAATTGAGTTAAATGTAAGTAACGATATTGCGTACTTAGAAAATATTCTTTCGCATCAAGCGAATAAATCAGCTTTAATTGGTTGCCATAATTTTTATCCGCAAAAATTCACTGGTCTTCCGTACGATTATTTCATTCGCTGTAGTGAACGCTTTAAAAAGCATGGTATTCGCAGTGCAGCTTTTATTACATCACATGCCGCAAACATCGGTCCATGGGATATTAACGACGGATTATGTACGTTAGAAGAGCATCGTAATTTACCAATTGAAGTACAAGCGAAGCATTTATGGGCAACAGGGCTAATCGATGATGTCATTATCGGAAATGCTTATGCGAGTGAGGAAGAGTTAGAGAAACTAGGAAACTTAAATCGCTACATGTTACAGCTAAAGGTACACTTTGTAGACGAAGCGACTGAAGTAGAAAAGAGAGCCACGCTGCAAGAATTACACGTAAGACGCGGCGACATAACAGAGTATATGATACGTTCTACAGAAGTGCGTAAAAAATATAAAGACTATGACTTCCCAGTGCGCGAAAGTGTGCTACAGGAAAGAGGGCAAGTTGTAATTGGAAACAATTCATTTGGTAAGTATAAAGGTGAACTGCAAATTATTCTGAAAGAAATGCCGATAGATGAACGGAAAAATATCGTCGGTACAATTGCGGAAGAGGAGTTATTCTTACTAGATTATGTAGGAGCTTGGACGCAGTTTACTTGTGTGGAATAGGGAAGATAGGGGGCGTTCCAAATTTTGGACCGCCTTTTTAATATTAAAGTACTTTTAACGTCAAAATTTGTCGGTAAATCGACATCTCTTGTCGAATCGTTGATATATTATAAATTACGATAGATATATTCGGAAAATCGTTGATATATTGTAGGTTACGATAGATATATTTGAAAAATCGTTGATATAATTTCATTTACTATGTCATTTTTCAGTAGTTTAATAGAGTAAAAAAGAGCCAGCCTCAACGATGAGACTGACTCTTTTTTACTAACTAGTTTAAAACTTTCACTGTAACTGTTTTACGTCCCCAGCTACTTGATGTACCTTTATCTGGCATTAAAACGTCGATTTTATTACCTTTAATAGCTCCACCAGTATCACCAGCGATTGCTACTCCGTAACCTTCAACCCATACTTTTGAACCTAATGGAATTACACTTGGATCAACTGCAATAAGTTTCATGTTTGGATTAGCTGTTAAGTTATGACCTAAAGCTGATTTTACTTGGTCGCCTGCTTTATAACCATTTTCAAGTGGATCTGCTGTGTAAGCTGTTGCTACAACACGTAACTCACGAGAAGATGATGGTGCACTTGTTTCAGTTTCTTTTGCAACAGGTTGTTGTGTAGCTGGTTTTTGAGCTTTAGCCGCTTCACGAGCTTTAGCTGCTTCTTGAGCTTTAGCCGCTTCACGAGCTTCAGCTGCTTCTTGAGCCTTAGCTTCTTGAGCTTTAGCCGCTTCACGAGCTTTGGCTGCTTCTTGAGCCTTAGCCGCTGCTTGAGCTTCAGCATCTGCTTGAGCTTTAGCAGCTTCACGAGCTTTAGCCGCCTCTTGAGCTTTAACTTCTGCTTGAGCTTCAGCATCTGCCTGAGCTTTAGCTGCTTCTTGAGCCTTAGCAGCTTCACGAGCTTTAGCAGCTTCTTGAGCTTTAACTTCTGCTTGAGCTTCAGCTGCTTCGCGAGCTTTAGTTGCTTCTTGAGCTTTAGCTTTTGCTTGAGTTTCAGCTACTTCTTGAGCTTTAGCCGCTTCACGAACTTTAGCTGTATCTTGAACTGTAGTCGTTTTTTCAACTTTAGCTACTGGTTGAACTTTAACTGGTGCTTTACCTGTTAAGTAAGGAACATGAACATAAGCTGTTTTTCCGTTATATTCAAATTGAATCCAATCATTTTGTACTTGGTGTGTTGTTTCAATTATATCATCTTTTTTCAACTTACCAAGAATCTCTGAGTCTGTGTTTGCTCCAGCACGTACGTTTAATACGTTTGCTGTTACGTAGTAAGTGTCTTTTGTATAGTCAGCGCTTATGAAAGCTTCTTTACCGCTATTCAATTGAACTTTTGACCAACCATTTTCTGTATGTAAAACATTTACTTTATATCCATCTAATAATTTTCCTACAACTTTTGATTCAGTAGTTGGGTTTTCTCGTACGTTTAGTACGTCAGTCGTTACGATTGTTTCTGCTTTAGCAGATGTTGTGAAAATCCCAAGACCAAAAACCGCTGCTGTTGCTATACCCATAAATTTTTTCATAATAGCCTCCATTGCATTTGTTTTCGTTGACCTCATTATAGCAACCATTATTTTCTTATTTGCGAAAAACATAAAATTACAAAGCTTTCGTAACGGGGCATTAATATTCTGTAACAATTCCATAAATATCCTGATAGCGCTTCCTTGTTGTTTTTTGGCGTATCAGGGCATATGAAACACAAAATGAGTAGTATTTCAATTACTGTAACGTTAATAATATTACAGTAATATTTCTAAGTGATATCTATAGCGTTACGGAAGTAGCATATTTTACTGTTTGAATGGAAAATTAGTTATAAAACGATAATCTTTTTAGGCGTGAAAATATATAAATGAGGTGAAATTTAATAAAATATCGGTATAATTGTTACAAAATCAGTCGAAGTATGGAAAAAATTACGCCTTGATTTTCGTCTGTTACATAGTATTTTTGCAATAATAGAATTAGATAATAGCCTTAGTACCTATAAATAATGAAGAGTATTAGAATGATAGTTGTAACGTGGAACATATATAATAGAAGAAACTCAATTTAGTAGATAAACAAAAACGTAGGAGTGTAAACTCCTACGTTTTTGTTTATTCATATCGTAAACATTCAATTGGATCCAGTTTGGCAGCTTTGTTAGCTGGTAGTAAACCGAATATAATACCGATTAACATGGAGATACCTACTGCAAGAAGTCCAAGTTCTTTTGAGACAACGAGTGGCCATCCAGCAAAGATTGAGACGATCCAAGCGAAGAAAATACCGAGCATGAATCCGATGAAACCACCAAGTCCTGTTAAAATACAAGATTCGATTAAGAATTGTGTTAATACTTTACCACGTGTTGCACCAAGTGCTTTACGAATACCAATCTCACGTGTACGTTCTGTTACAGATACGAGCATAATGTTCATTACACCGATACCACCAACAAGTAAGGAGATAGCAGCAATACCACCAAATACCATTTTCATCATACCGATTGATTCGTCTAGTTGTTTCGTAAATTCACCTAAGTCTTGTGCTTCGAATTTGTGCTCAAATTTAGGAGCTTTCATTTCGTTTAAGACAGAAACGGCTTGTTTTTCTACACTTTTACGTTCTGTCGGAGAGGTCATTGTTAATCTTACAGAGTCATACTCATTTACTCCTGAAATGACAGGTGCATTTTCAAGTGATGTATAACCTTCAGGCATAGGCATTCCAAAGTCGTTTTTCGTTTCGTATACACCAACTATTTTATACGGCTTTCCTTTTATATCTGTGTATTGATTTGATTCCCAACCACTACTAAATAATTTGTTGAAAGCTTCTTCATTTAATATAACAGCAGGGATTGCTTGGTTTAGTTCACTGTCATTTAATTCACGACCGTGAACTAATTTTATTTTCGAATCTGTCATAAAGGCGCCTGTTCCACCTTTTAAATCAAGATTTACATCTTTTGAACCAGCAGATGCTTTTACTTTCATACTTACGTCTGGATACACATCTTTAACGCCTGGTACAGTTTGCAGACGGTTTAGCATATCAGGTGTGATTTTGGCACTATCTGTTCCGTAATCAGGATTGTTGTAGTAAATCGTTACTTCGTTATCTTTTCCTTGGCCTAATTCTTTTTTAAACTTTGCGTTTGTACCATCACCCATTGAAATGATAGTAATAATGGCACTAATACCGATAATAATACCTAACATCGTTAAAATAGAACGCATTTTATGAGCAAAGATAGAGGAAAGGGCCATGCGTATATTTTCACTCGTATTCAAAATTAACCTCTCCAATCTTGGACGATATTTCCGTCACGAATTACAATTTGACGTGCTGCAGCTTCCCCGATTTCACGGTCATGGGTAATCATAATAATTGTTGAGCCTTGTTTATTTAATTCGTAAAAGAGGTCCATAATTTGTGTACTCGTTTTCGTATCAAGTGCCCCCGTCGGTTCATCGGCTAAAATGAACTTTGGGTTATTTACGATTGCACGTGCAACAGCGACACGCTGCTTTTGTCCACCTGATAATTCGTTCGGTAAGTGAGTAGCGCGATCAGCTAAACCGACTTTTGTTAAAGCAGCTAATGAGCGCTCGCGTCTTTCTTTTTTATCGACTCCAGCGTAAATAAGAGGTAGTTCTACATTTTGAAGCGCTGTAAGTCTCGGTAATAACATGAAGTTTTGGAATACGAATCCGATCTCTTTATTACGTACGTGTGCAAGTTCTGTTTCAGTCATGTTTGAAATATTTTGACCGGCTAGTTCGTACGTACCTGTCGTCGGTTTATCTAAGCAACCGATAATGTTCATTAATGTTGATTTACCAGAACCAGAAGGTCCCATAATAGAAGTGAATTCTCCTTGGTTCAGTGTTACGTCAATTCCGTGTAATATTTGAACGGATTCTGCACCATTTTGGAAGGATTTCGTGATGCCTTTTAAGTTAATCACTGGGCGACAACCTCCATACCATCTTTTAAGTCTTTTTCAGGTTTAGAGATAATTTCCTCTCCTTTTTTCACTCCAGAAACTTTTGCTTCGCTATCAGTCTCGAATTCAACAGTAACTGCTTGTTCTTTCGCCTTACCGTCTTTTACAACGAAGACAACATTTTTGTCACCTTTTTTCACGATACTGCTTTTCGGAACAATTGTACCAGTTGCTTCGCCAGATTTACTTGTTACGTAAACGTGGAAGCCGTTTTGTAATTCGTCACTATTATCTAATGTGACAGTGAATTGATAGTTAGAAACAGTTTTATTTTCATCCATGCTCTTTAATGGTGTAGAACCGATTTCTGTTACTTTTCCTGTCCAAGTCTTACCAGCGACAGTTTTTGATGAAATAGTTACTTCTTGCCCAACTTTCATACTAGCAAGCTCATATTCAGAAAGTTGACCTTTTACTTTAAATTGACCAGCGTGACGAAGAGTAATTCCGCTCATACCTGTTTTTTCGTCAGCAGTTTTTACGATATCATCAATTACGCCATCAGCAGGACTTGTTACAGAAAGAGTGTTTACTTTCTCTTTTGCTGCTTTAATCATTTCATCAGCTTTTTCAACTTCAAACTTTTTCATTTCAAATTGTGATTCTAATTGCCCAACTTCAGCTTCTGATGCTTTTAATGCTTCAGCAGGAAGGCCTGCATTTTTATCTTTTTGTAATTTTTGTTTCGCCGCATCAATTTGTTTTTGGAACAACGTTACTTCTTTTTGGGCGATTTTCTTTTGCATTTCTGCTTCTGTTACACCTTGTTTAGCAGTCGGGTCATTGTATTTAAATAGAAGCTGACCTTTTTTCACTTCATCGCCTTTTTTTACAGCTAATTCATATGTTCCTTTTGTTGGATCGAATGAAATAGTTTCAATTCCATTTGGAATAACTTCGCCACCAAATTTTTGCGCGTTTTGGATTTGTTTTTCAGTTACTTTATATCCGCTATATGCCATTGCTACTTCTGAACCGCCCCCAGCAAATGCAAAGTATGATCCAGCTGCAATTCCGATTGCTACTACACTAGTAATTAACACCTTATTTTTCTTTTTCATCTATTTATCACCTTTTCGTTCGTTTTAGTATCTACATTAAGTATAGAAGAGGTGAAGAATCTGACAAATCGTTTTAGCTTACAATAACCTTACAGTTTTGTAAGGTATGAATATGTAAATGTAAGGTAGAGGTTGTCCTATTGTAAGCAAATGAATTGACTCGTTGTTTCTTTCTTACAATAATATTGTATGAAGGAGAGGAGGAAGGAAGATGGAAGCTTATTTTAGTGCGCATCCATTAAAACCGTTTATTCCATACTCAAGGCAACATGCCATTATATTATTTATTATGTTGGTGGGGATATTTTTTCTGTATCAATACCAAGATTTATTACGTCAAAATGAGTGGAATATAACGGTTCGATATGCGATTGCATTTTTATTTATAGGTAGTGAAATTGGGCTTCATATGTGGGAGTGGAAAGCGGGGATTTTTGAGCTAGCTACTTCATTACCGTTTGAGTTATGTACAATTAGTTTGTTGTTAGCGTCGATTATGATTGTAACGAAAAGTTATCGAATATATGAGATTGTATTTTTTACGGGAGTTATTGGTGCATCACAAGCCATTTTAACACCAAATTTGCAATATGCTTTTCCGCATTTTCGTTTCATTGAATATTTTATCGCGCATGTATTGCTTATTTGGGCACCACTCTTTATGACTTGGGTGGAAGGCTATAGACCGACCTTGCAATCTATTAAGCGTACGATGATATTTTTAAACATATTGATTCCGCTTGTTTCGTTTGTGAATTACAAAACAGGTGGTAATTATATGTTTTTAGCTCATAAGCCAGAAACAGCTTCATTACTCGATATGTTAGGGCCGCATCCTTACTATATTATTTCATTAGAAATAGCTGCGCTTATTGGATGTTTCATTTTGTATATGCCGTTTGCGAAAAGAGAAAGGCATGCGCATAAAGAATCACTAGGATCATAGCCTAGTGATTTTTCGTCTTTAAAATATTTACAATTCAGAAAATTAAGAATAAAATTAAGAGGTAAATTATAGAGAGAGAAGGGCGAAAATGGTCAAAAAGGTATTTTTGAATGGGATGGAAGTGACGATTCAATTTCTTATTTCGATTTTGGGGATTATTTGTTTAGGAGCACTGCCGAAATTATTTTATGGATTTGAGCTGCATGCATCAGAGTACATACAGAGTTTAAAAGAAGTGTTTGTGAACTTAATGGATATTTCCAATTTGCAATATGTGAAAGGTAAATTTTTATTTCCGCAGCTGTTCGTCCATTATAAAGAAACGATTATTATTTTTTTGGCTGCTTTTTTTATTTCATTATTTGTAGCATTTTGTATCGTTTATGTAATTATGAGTAGTTCACCGCGTATACAACATCGAATTAAATCATTTCTTATCTTCCTAGAATCCATTCCAGATATTCTTCTTATTTTAGTATCACAAATTTTAGTTGTATGGTTTTTTAAACAAACAGGTTTTTTACCTTTTCAAATTGCTTCAATTGGAGGCGAGTCGATTAGGGGGTTGCCAATATTGTGTTTGAGCATCCCGACTACGATTATGTTTGTAAAAATGGTCGTGCTTCGTTTTGAAAATGAACTAGAAAAAGATTATGTACTATTTGCTAAGGCGAAAGGTTTAGGGCGCTTTCATATTTTAAATCGTCATATTTTACGAAATGTGTTGCTTAGTACATTATTCTTTGCAAAAACGAATATCTTTTTTATGTTATCTAATTTATATATTATAGAATGGATTTTTAATACGGGTGGTATTTTTATGTTTTTGAAATCGTATTTTGGTATTAGAGTTGAGGTTTTCATCGTTAGTGTGCTTCTTATATATATTCCGATTTTTATTTTATTTAAATTGTTTCATTATCTCATTCCGGCTGCGATGAAGGAGAGATTATAATATGTGGACGTATATAAAACGTGATAAAAGATTTTGGATAAGCATTGGGTTTCTTCTCCTATTAGTTCTTTTGAGCATCGGAAATACGTTATGGAATGATGGACATATTAGACAAGTTACATTGCAATATGATGCGGATGAAAATCCACAAGTGCCACCGTTTCCACCTTCATTCCAATTTTTACTCGGGACAGACCGGAAAGGGTATGACCTGTTACATTTAGTCATTGAGGGCGCGAAGTGGACGATTGGTATATCTATTTTAATTGCGGCACTTAGAATGGTAATAGGTGTGTTTTTCGGTGTCGTACTCGGAACGTATATAAAAAGAGGATTTTCAAAAATTGAGGCTTTCTTTGATAGTTTTACAGTTATTCCGACAGTTATGATTGCGTATTTTTTTCTTCAATCTGCAAATGCATTTGGAAGCGGAGAGGAGACAACAACCTTTTTTGAAAGGGCTTCGTTTCAAGTGGTATTACTTGTACTGCTTGTAATGCCAGTTATTGCACTGTATGTTGCGAAGGAAGTTCGTAAATTGCGAACGGAAGAATTTGTTGATGCCGCGCGCATATTAGGCGGATCGAGAAGACGTATTGTTATAAAACATCTTTTTCCGCATCTCTATATGACTTTTATACTCGTATTTCTTCAACAGTTTACGCAGAGCCTTACTATTTTACTGCACTTAGGATTACTTGAAGTGTTCTTTGGTGGGACTGTTACGTTTGGTGGACCTATAAAAGAGGTGGAATCTTATACGCATGAATGGTCAGGTTTAATTGGAGTATACTTTAGATCATTAACAGTGCATCCATGGATTCCTCTCGTCCCAATTACATTTTTTGGGCTTACTATTTTTTCAGGAAATATGATTGTGAAAAGTATAGAAGAGGCGATGTTGAAAGTAAGGTTAGGAGGAGAGCTAAAGAAGGATGTTGTAGAAGAGGAACAATCTGTTGTGCAGTCAAAAGAAGAGTTATTTACTTTTAAGCATACGATGTGAAGAGAAAGAAGAAGCAAGCATGGATTTCATGCTTGCTTCTTTTCTTTATTTTGTAGAAACTTCACCTGCAGCTTCTGTTTGCGGAATAAAGTATCCAATTATACCACCGATTATTGCTGGAATGATCCAGCCAATTCCTAAGTTATAAAAAGGAATGGTGTGTACGATATTAGCGATAAAATCTGGTATCATTTCCACATTATCAAGTGCGTGAATACAGCTAATAATAAATGCTGCGATCATCGCTCCGATGTAGACAGAAGGTTTACGTTTCGTATATTTATCGATAAATGATACGAAAATTAAAATGATTGTAATTGGGTACAAAATAATTAATACAGGTAGTGTGATTTTAATTAATAAGCTTAATCCTAAGTTTGAAATAACGAAACTAAAGATACAAACGTATAGCACAAGCTTTTTGTATGAAACATTTGTTAGCACTGTTGTGAAGTAATTTGCAAATGCACTTACAACGCCAATTGCCGTTGTTAAACAAGCGAAGATAATGGCGATACTTAATAAAATATTACCGCTTGTCCCAAAGAATTGATACATAACAGTAGCTAATAGTTGACCACCGTTTTCGAATTGCCCTAAGTTTCCGTTTGAAGCTCCGATATAACCGAGTAAGAAGTAAACAATTGTTAAGAATAGAGCAGCGATACTTCCGCAAATGATTGTATATTTCGCGATAGATTTCTTCTCTTGTATACCGTTTTGACGAATTGCATTTACAACAATTGTTGATAGTACGAGAGCGCCAATTGCATCTAACGTTAAAAATCCTTCAAGAAATCCTTTGAAAAACGGGATGTCTTTATAGTCACCGATAGGTTCTGCAAACGTCCCTGGTGAAAGAATCGCTTTTGTTGCCATAATTGCAATAATTACAAGTAAAATTGGCGTTAATATTTTACCGATATGATCTACTAGCTTGGATGGATTTAATGATAAGAAGTAAACGACTGTAAAGAAAATCGCACTAAAAACTAACATAGAATACCATTGATCTGGGAAAAGTGGTGCAATCCCGATTTCATAAGATACAGATCCAGTTCGTGGAATAACAAATAGTGGGCCGATTGAAAGATAAATAATGATAGCGAATACTGCTGCGAATTTTGGATGAACACGGCTCGCTAAAGTGTTAAAACTACCACCAGCAAGGGCAACAGCAACGATAGCAAGTAAAGATAAACCGACGTCTGTAATAATAAACCCTGTAATGGAAACCCACATATTTTCTCCGGAAGAAAGACCGAGAAGGGGCGGGAAAATCATATTACCAGCACCGAAGAAAACTGCGAATAGTAATAAACTAATCGAAAGTATTTGCGCTGGTTTTAAAGTTGTATGCATATAAAGAAAATCCTCCTAATGAGTGTTTTTGTCGAAAATTCAAATAATTTGTCGAGTAACTGTTATTATTTTAAAGGTCTGATGACTAGAAAGCAATAGGGAATTTTGTAAATATTAAAAAATAATGCATTAAATCGAATAAATATACTATTTATATGTTTAATAGGAAGGATTTAACTTTTAACATAAAAAAACACATATCGCTAGGATACGTGTTTTAAAAAAATATTTTTTTATCGCGTTCTTCTTTTAAAATTTCAACTGCTTCTCGGAAACGTTGTGAATGGACAATTTCTCGTTCACGTAAGAAGCGTAGGCTGTCATTTATATCTGGATCATCTGATAAGTTAATGAGCCATTGATATGTTGCGCGTGCTTTTTCTTCAGCTGCAATATCCTCGTATAGATCGGCAATTGGATCACCTTTAGCCTGTATATAGGTTGCAGTAAATGGAACACCAGCAGCGTTATGGTAATGAAGAGCACTGTCATGATCAGCGTAATGAGGGTCAAGACCAGCAGCTTTCATTTGTTCAGGGGTCGCATCTTTCGTCAGCTTATAAACCATTGTAGCAATCATTTCAAGGTGAGCAAATTCTTCTGTACCAATATCAGTAAGTAGGCCAATGACTTTATCAGGAATTGTATAACGTTGATTTAAGTAACGTAGTGCAGCAGCTAATTCTCCATCTGCACCACCGTATTGCTCGATTAATAATTTTGCAAGTGCGGGATTGCAAGTTCCCACTTTAACTGGGTATTGTAATTTCTTTTCATAAATCCACATAGTTTCTCTCCTTTATATTTGCCATGGCCAAGGACCTTTGCTCCATTCCCAAGGGGCATTAGAATAGCTATTTCCAAACTGTTGGAGTGGTCCGTATTTTTCTTCCATCTTTTGTTTTAATACTCTCCGTTTATAGGAAAAATCATTAAATTGATTAATCGCAGCGGTGTCATCTGGATGTGTATCTAAATAAAGAGTGAGTTCAACTAGTACAAAGTCTAATTCTTGAAGCTCCAGTAAAAGCTGATAGTATTCTTCTGGTAGCGATTGATTCACGTCAGTAGTCACCGCCCTTTTTTATAAGGATTTTCATAATAGTCATAAAAAACAGGCCATAAAGTCCCTTTTTGTAGTGCTTCTTTTGGTGTGAATTGCGGCAAGTTTGGCGGTTGAAAGCCTAAAAATAAATTAGGAGGAGTAGAATAATATTTTTTTCCGATAGGAGGACAAGGATCGAGAGGGCTATGATAGGGCACGAATGATCTCATATATTTATTCACGAATAAACCTCCTTACATGTTCATTACTACGTATTGTATTCAGACATAATGAGCATTTATGACACATATAAAAAAGTAATAGGTACGGGGGGAATGAATGTGGAGACTGTGAAACAATTCATTGTATTGGAAGTAAAGAACTTAAAGGAAACTCTGTATTTTTATGAAGGGATTTTAGGGATAACACCTAGTTCAGAAAGGCCGCAATTAGATATTACAGGGGTTTGGTATGATACTGATTCAACGAGAATTAGTTTTGTGATGAATCGCAGTTTGGGCGGGCGTGAGAAGAGTGTTACGGACTCAGTTGATGTTCTAACCTTTTCAATTTCTAACATAGGGAATGTAAAGAAGAGGTTAGTATTTTATAAAATCGCATATACAGAAAACAAAAGTGAGAAGAGTATGGTGGTACAAGACCCGGATGGATATAAACTTCAAGTGATAGAGAAGGATGAATAGAAGGAGGGGATTTAGTGGAGAGAAATTATGAAGAAAGTGCGTTGTTTGAGCATCAATTTTGGTTAAAGGTACTTACTGATCATGCACAATTTTTACTGGATGCATTAGCTCCGAAGGAAAAAGAGGGTATAAAAAAAGCTACTTACTTTGTTGAAACATTTACGAATTTGTTAAATAAAGTTCGGAATGTGAATCTGATGGCATTTTCAAAAGAGGCAGAACAAGCCGCTAAGGAGATTCGGGCGTTTAAATTAAATATTATACAGAAACAGCTGGAAGGGAAAATTACGATTCATTTTACGCCAACTTTTATTAATCATATGGTAAACGAAGTGGAAGAGTATATAACAGTTTTAGAGTTTTTGAAGAAAGGGGAAGTTCCGCCTGTTTTTCATGAATTACATTATCATCTCGTTTGGTTAACGGATGCGGCTGGTCATGCAGGCTCTATTTCTGGTGGATTAGATCTTGTTGAAAAAAGATTGAAAGAGAAAAGCGAAGAATTTACGAAGCATTTTGAACAATTTTACTTAAAGGCAGTTGAAATGACAGGGTATTTACGGACAGAGCTGCATCATTTTCCTGCATTAAAGAAGTTTACGAAAGATGTTTCACTTGAATTGAAATTATTTTCGCATTTTTTACATGAAGTGGAAGAGCTCGAGTTATCTCATGAAGTATTAAGTGCATTATCAGCTAGAATGGCAGATCATATGGCAAGAGAAGAATGTTACTACTTATTAAAACTAGCTCAATCGTCTGGACTTGAAATGCCGAAATGTAATCCGCTTTAAAGAAAAAGAGGTCAATTTTATTTGGCCTCTTTTTCTGTTTTATTGTCTCTTTTTATTTTTGCTTGTTCAATGCTTGCCTGTAATGTCTCCATAATATTAATGATGTTCGGAGCTGGAGAGATTGTTTCGGTTTTTTCCTGCTGTTCAATTTTGTTTTCGATTAGTTCGGTAAGGGCTTCTTTATACTCATCTGTATACATCTCTTGTTCAAAAGGATTTGTAAGATGGTGGATTAAATTGATTGCTGCTGTGAGTTCTTGTTTTTGAATCGGATAATTTTCGTTACTTGGTAAGTTAGGTGTATTTGTTATATCGCGAATTTCATTAGGGTAGTGAATAGTTTGTAATATAAGCCCATCTTCAAAGTTACGGATAATAGCTAAATGTTGTTTTTTTCTAATGGAAATATGGATAAGACCAAGTTTATTCGTACGTTCAAGAGCTTCTTTTAATAATAAATATGATTTTTCATGTCCTGGGGTAGGACCTATAAAATAAGAGCGATCATAAAGAACAGAATCGATTTCGTTATTTTGGACAAAAGATATAATACGAATGGATCGTGGTTCATGAGCTTGTTGTAATTCAGTTAATTCTTTTTCATCCATAATAATATATTTATGAGGTGCGTATTCATAGGCTTTTACAATATCGTTATCATCAATTTCTTCATCCGTACAATCGGGAGCGAACTTTTTATATTTAATAGGTGTTAAGCATTCTTTATGAAGACTTAAAAATTTTATGTCGTTTTCTTCTACGGCACTATATAGTTTGATTCCTATATTTAATAGTCCAAGTGAAAGTGCACCTTTCCATACAGTATGCAAATGAAACATCTCCTTTCGTTCAAAAATGATTATGTATATTATGAGATAGTAAGAAATTTCCTATACGTTTTTTGTTTTTTATGGAAGGGATTGGGATATAAAATATATTGACAAGCCCTCTGAAATATTTTAATGTGAGTGTATAAAATTGTGTATAAAGGGGAGTAACTTATTACAGTAAAGTCGTCATTACAGGGAGAAACCCTCGGCTTTATTGGCAACGTTTCGTTGTTAGTGAGACCTTTACCAGCAATGGTAAAGGCCCCTTTCTGTCTTTTTGAGGACCCTTACCATATTTGGTAGGGTCCTTTTCGTATACAAAGAGAGGAGATATAAAAATGAAAAAACTTATTAGTAGATTAAGAGTTGTATTTCATGTTCGCCGATTTGTTCCATTCCTATTTGACTTTTTTACTTCAAAAGAGGTTTCAATAAAGAAGAAAATTTTATCTGTTGCTTTTTTAGTTGGTTATGTTGCGATGCCGCTTGATTTAATTCCAGACTTCCTACCGTTTATCGGTATTTTAGATGATATTGGAATTGTGTTATTTATTTTGAACCGAATTGTAAAAATGGCGCCAGTTCAATTACAAGAAAAGCATAACGTAAACGTAGGATAGGAGTTAAAATATGGAGCAAATGATTTTAGATATAATCGAGTTTTTAAAGCAGTTTTCTTATTTTGGAGTTGTATTGGCTTTAACGTTCGAATTTATTCCGGCAGAAGTTGTTTTGCCTATGGTTGGGTATTGGGTATACGAGGGAGATATGAATTTTTGGCTAGCTGTATTAGCTGGAACACTTGGCGGAACGACAGGACCGTTAACGTTATACGCACTTGGTTATTATGGTGGTCGTCCGCTATTAATAAAATACGGAAAATACTTCTTTATTAAAGAAGAACAAATTCAAAAAGCAGATGATTTCTTTGAGAAATATGGACCAGTTGTAGCATTTGTTGGACGCTTTGTACCAGGGGTTCGAACGCTTATTTCTGTTCCGTGTGGTATGGCGAAAATGAACATATGGAAATTTAGTATATATACATTTGTAGCAATGTTCCCGTTAACGACTTTGTATGTTTATTTTGGAATGAAATTAGGTCCGCATTGGGAAAAAGCAGCGGATGTTGTTGGACAATATATGCTACCGATATTAGGAGGCGTTATTCTTATTGTTGCTAGTATCTTTGTCTATAAATATATGAAGAAAAGAAA
The DNA here is from genome assembly GCF_050172095.1 of Bacillus sp. GMs2/2. NCBI lineage: Bacteria > Bacillati > Bacillota > Bacilli > Caryophanales > Bacillaceae > Bacillus > Bacillus sp. GMs2/2. The sequence goes on along the minus strand of NZ_JBNLYE010000022.1, from coordinate 1,373 downwards.
CAAAACGGAATCTATCTAGTCATTTGAATATTTTTTGAAAATAGATGAATAGTACAGGCAAAAGACTCTGAGGGACATACACATATAGGGAATATAAAAGAGAGAGGGGAAACAACTATGTCTTGTGAGTGCTCAGGGTCAGCATTAACTTGTTGTCCAGATAAAAATTATGTGCAAGATAAAGTGTGTAGTCCGTGGTCTGCTACTGTAGTTGCAACAGCAATTGATAATGTTCTCTATACAAATAATATTAACCAAAACGTAGTTGGTACTGGTTTTGTTAAATATGATGTTGGACCAGGCCCAATTACTGTGGAAGCGCTTGATTCTGCTGGGGGTACAATTGATACACAAACATTAAACCCAGGAACGAGTATTGCTTTTACGTATCGTCGCTTTGATAGTATACAAGTTGTGTTACCTGCAACACCTGCTGGAACGTATCAGGGAGAATTTTGTATTACAACACGTTATCCACTTTCATAGCAGAATAGGAGAGGATCGAAATGGGAATGAGAAGTTCCAGTTTGTCTTGTTGTTCTAATAAAACACTTGTGCAAGACCAAGTATGTACAGACTGGTCTATTACAGGTGCTGGTACTCAAATTGTATATACAAATAATATCACGCAAGAAGTATATGGTTCAGGTTACGTGAAATATGATGTAGGTGCGAACCCGATTACAGTTGATTTTTTAGTTGGAGCTACAGTAATTGATACAATTACTGTACAACCGCAAAGTAGTGGTACTTTCACTGTCCGATATTTTACGACTGTTCGAATTACTACGACAGGAACAACTGTTAATCAAGGAGAGTTTTGTATTACTGTACGTTATCCGATTTCATAAAAAAGCATACCGTAAATGGTATGCTTTTTTATTGAGAAAGCAATGAAATTGGTATTCTATAAGCAACATGTAAATTCGCAACAGTACTTACCTTCTAAATATAGTGAAGGGTTACTTTGTATATTGATAATACTGACTGACTCTAAGTCTTTTCCTGTGTAAGATATTGTATTACCAGGAAACACAGTGAAAACATTAGTTACTGCTCCAACAATTTGAATCATAATTGCTTCCGTGCTGCTAGTACTATTGTAAACCGAGACAGTACCTGATATAAGTAGTATCCCATCACTTTGCCACAGTATCATTGATTGTGATCCATCTTTGACAGAGGGGATGGTGTTATTCGTTATGAGGAAATTTCCTGCAAATTCATTTGTTACTCGTTCACAATTTGGATTTGGAGGAGGGGGCGGTGGACAAGGGTCTGGATAAATGATAGATAAAGGAGCGAAACAGCCAATATTTTTTTTGTTCTTCAATACAGCCCCTCCTTTTAAGTTGTCTTTTATTACTATTAAA
>NZ_JBNLYE010000021.1:0-36137 GCF_050172095.1 Bacillus sp. GMs2/2 | reverse complement strand
ATTTGGAAAAACAAAGAAAAATATAAAACAAACGTATTTTAACAATAAAGGACAAGAAATTACAACGATTAACGATACTTTCCCTATAATAGAAAATGGAAAAATTAAAGGCGCTATTGAAATATCAAAAGAAATTAGTAACTTAAAACAAACGATAAAAATAAGTCCTTCTCGAAAACAAAGCACTAAATTTACCTTTGATCACATAATTGGTGATTCTGAAGCCATTCAATCAATCATTACAGAAGGAAAAAGAGTAATTCGTACATCTTCCTCCATACTTCTCGTAGGGGAAACAGGCACTGGTAAAGAACTATTTGCACAAAGCATCCATAATGAAAGTCAGCGTTCAACCAAACCCTTTATTTCACAAAACTGTGCCGCTATACCTGATACCTTAATGGAAAGCCTACTATTTGGCACAAATCGAGGTGCCTTTACAGGAGCAATAGATAAATCAGGCTTATTCGAAGAAGCGAACGGAGGAACTTTGTTATTAGATGAAATCAACTCATTAAGTCCAGCACTTCAAGCGAAGTTACTACGAGCTATACAAGAAAAAACAATACGAAGAATCGGAGGCACACACGAAAAAGAAATTGATGTTCGTATTATAGCAACTATCAATGAAGATCCTTTCGAAGCCATCGCACATAATCGATTAAGAGAAGACTTATATTACCGATTAAGCGTCGTTACTTTATGTCTTCCGCCTTTACGTGAAAGAAAAGAAGATATTCCAGATCTTGTTCAGCACTTTATTGAAAAATATAATACTCAATTTGGGCTCAATGTAACCGATGTAGATGTAAATGTAAGAGAATTTTTCTATGCATATGATTGGCCTGGAAACGTACGGGAGTTGGAACATATAATTGAAGGTTCCATGAACTTGATAGAAGATGAAACCATCATTACAGCGTTTCATATGCCTACTCGCTTTCGTGAACGAATAAAAACAGAATTCAATATGCAACATGCACTAACTAATCACAATACTCATGCACCTAAAACTTTAAAACACACAATAGAAAAAATGGAAAAGAACTACATTAATCAAATTCTTAAAGAGAATCATGGCAACATTTCACAAGCTGCAAAATTTTTAGGATTAAGTAGGCAAAACTTACAATATCGAATTAAAAAACTGCATTTACACATATGAAATAAACATGTCTCCAAGTGTAAAAATAAATTGGTAAAATATGTTATAATAAATATATAACATGCTAGAAAGGGGCTATATATATGAGTAATGATAAAAAATTAAAGTTATTACAATACTTATACTTTTTCCCTGCCATGCTCTGTATGATGTTATTCATTAATGCCGATGTAAGCAGCTCTCCTTATGCAAAGCTATTAGGAACAATTTTTGGCTCCTTTGCAGCTATTATGCTTGCTGCTTTTTGGAATTTGAAGATACGTATAAAAAACGAAAAATCTTCTTAATACTAAAAAAATCGAGCTACTTAGCCCGATTTTTTTATTTGCCATTAAAACTCAACATTCTCTAAATACAACCCACTTGCCTCAGCAAGACAATTAATTTGATTGCGCTGCTTTTCCTCTAAAATGTTTGGAATTGCTTCAGCATCTAATTGTCCTAATCCAACTTCAATTAATGCCCCGACAATTTTTCTTACCATATTATGAAGGAAGCCGTTACCACTTACTCTAATTTGTACAAACCCTGCCTCTTCCATCACATCAAGTGTATATACTTCTCGAACCATGGATTTTTTCTTTGATTTCGCATTTGAAAAAGCAGTAAAGTCATGTGAACCAACTAAATGTTTTGCAGCTGCTTTCATGCTTTTCACATTTAATTTTTTATTCACATGCATGCTGTATTTACGCATAAATGGATTTGTATGCTCTTCATTCCAAATTTTATACAGATATGTTTTTGCTTTAGAATTGTAACGAGCATGGAAACGATCATGTACTTCTTCCACATTCGTAATGCTAATATCGTTAGGTAAATATTGATTTAAATATTTTTTCACTTTATGTTCCACTAACTTCTCATCACTTTGAAAGTTAGCAACTTGATTCAAAGCATGTACACCAGTGTCTGTTCTACTACAACCGATAATTTCAATTTCTTTTCCGACCATTTCAGATATGACACTTTCGATTTTTCCTTGAATTGTATTATCGTTATTACCGAGACGTTGCCATCCTTTAAAACGTGCGCCGTCGTACTGAATCGTTAATTTATAATTATGCATAATATTCTCCTTCATAGAAAATATTCCCTCATACCATGAGGGAATATTAATAAACTTTACTTTCTAACAAGCTTCACTACATTTTCTACGTGAGCTGTATGCGGGAACATATCAACTGGTTGCACATACTCCACTTCATAGCTCTTCATTAATGCTTGTACATCACGTGCTAATGAAGAAGGATTACAAGACACGTACACAACTTGTTTCGGCTTCACTTTTAAAATTGTTTCCAGTAATTTATCATCGCAACCTGTACGTGGTGGGTCGACAACAATTACATCTGGACGCCATCCTTCTTTTACCCATTTCGGTAACCATTGTTCAGCTTTACCTGCTTCATATTTCGTATTTGTAAATCCGTGACGCTTTGCATTTTTTCTTGCATCTGCAATCGCTTCTGGAATTACATCCATACCACGTACTTCCGCTGCATCATTTGCAAGCCAAAGACCGATTGTACCAACGCCACAATACGCATCTACAATTTTCTCATCGCCTGTTAACGCAGCGGCTTTTTTTGCTTCATTATATAAAACAACGGTTTGCTCTGGATTCAACTGGAAGAACGCACGTGCTGATAATTCAAATGATAAATCACCAAGTGTTTCTTGAATTACTTCTTTTCCAGCTAATTTAAATGTTTTGTCGCCAAAAATAACAGATGTTTTACGCCAGTTTACATTTTGCATAATTGATTTAACCGCTGGCATCTGTTTTTGTACTTCTGCAATAAATTGTTCTTTATTTGGTAATTCTTCTTTTGTTGTAATAAGTGTAACTTGTACTTCACCTGTTTGAACTGCAGTACGTGTTACAATTGTGCGTACTAAACCTTTTTGTTTTTTCTCATTGTAAATAGAAACATTTAATTTTTCTAAAATACGTCTTACAACTTTTGTCGCTTCATTCGTTGCTTTATGTTGAATCATACAGTGAGCGATATCAATTAACTGATGTGAGTTTTGTTTATATAGCCCTGTAATAACCTTTTCGTCTTTACGCCCCACTTGTAATTGACTCTTATTACGATAATGCCATGGATTTTCCATGCCAAGCGTTGGACGAATTTTCTCTTCCATACTATTTTTCATGTACTTCTCAAATGCTTGTACAACGATATCACGCTTTTGATTCAATTGTTCTTTATAATCTAAATGTTGCAGCTGACAACCGCCACACTCCTCATATACTGGACACGGTGCTTTCACACGATGCGGTGAAGCTTTACGAACTTTTTTCACTTTCGCTTCAGCGAAGCCACGCTGAATTTTCGTTGTTTCTGCAACAACTTCTTCTCCTGGTAATGCCCCTGGAATGAAAACAACTTGTCTCTTAAAATAACCAACGCCTTCTCCGTTAATCCCAAGACGTTTAATTGTCACAGGAAACGTTTGACCAACTTCCAACTTACTCTCATGTTGCTTTTGTATCATTATTACACCTCTACTCTATACTTTTCCATAAATATAACGCTGCATAACTGCAGTATGGTTCACACTCTTGTTTCAATTTTTCTAAAAATGCATCATCAGGTTTATCATCTAATTGAAATATACCTTGCACTGCACGCTGAATCCCAATGTCCGCTTTCGGGAACATATTTTTCCGTCCAAGCCCAAACATTAAAAAGTTTTGCACTGTCCATGCACCAATTCCCCTAATTGGCAACAATTGTGCTGAAACTTCTTCTTCCGTCCCATTTTCTATACTCGCTAAATTTAATGTACCACTGACAATACTTCGACCTAATCCTACTATATATTCAGCCTTTCGCTGACTAAACTTCTGCTCTCTCAATTCTTCTATTGAAATATTTGCTACTATTTCCGGAGTGGGGAAAAAGAATACACCGTTCTTCTCTGTTCCATACCGTTTCACAAATTGTTCTGTTAACACAGTAGCAAATTTCAAATTTATTTGTTGGTGAATGATACAGCGAAGCAGACAAGCAAAATAATCAAATTCTAAAATAATTGGAGTATAAGCATATGTTTCAAATAGTGGACGTAATGATGTGTTTAAAAAATGATTTTGTATATCTTGAAACGGTTCATTCCAATGAAAAATGGCTCTCATTCGTTTCATGACTTTCTCCGGATTTCCTGTCTGACTAGAAATCCAAAACTGTGGATTTTGAACAGTACCAATCCCTTGTAAGCGAACAACAACCTGTTCCTCGTCGATACAAAGCGGGATATAAATAACTTTCTCATCTAATTGAATGACGTTAAGAGGATCAAAAGATAAACGTTTTAATACCTCTTCAAAATGATACGGATACTCTAACGTAACATGCTCGCTCCACATACGTTTCCCCATCCTTTTTACACATCATTATAGCATGAGAAAACCGTAAGCATACATGCTTACGGTTGATTGCCTTTTACTAAGTCATCTAGACTTTTAAAATGATACCCTTTCTCGCGCAAATCATCAATGATTTTTGCAAGTGCTTCTGCATTATCTTTTGATATTGCATGAAGTAATAAAATAGATCCTGGATGAATCATCGTCATAACATTATTATGCGCATATTGCCATCCTCTTTGCTGATCCACTTTCCAATCCAAAAATGCAAGTGACCAAAATACATTATAATAGCCCATTTCTTTCGTAAGAGCTAACGTTCTTTCACTAAATACACCGCGCGGAGGACGTACATATTTCACTTCTTTTTGCCCAGTTACTTTTTTAATTTCTTCTGTTACACTCGTTAATTCTTCACGAAGTTTCTCATCATTTACCGCTGTAAAATCAGGATGACTCCAAGAATGGTTTCCAATAATGTGTCCTTCATCCTTCATTCTTAACAATAAATCTTTTTGTGTTTTAATGTAATGTCCCGTTACAAAGAAAGTTGCTGGTACTTTTTTCTCTTTTAATACATCTAATATTTTCCCTGTGTATCCATTCTCATATCCATTATCAAATGTTAAATAAATATCTTTTTTCTTCGTATCTCCTAAATAAAACCCGCCATTTTTTTGTAGTAAATCTGTATATAACTTTCCTGCATCTGGTACTGTTTCATTTTTAGGACGCGGGATTCCCCAGTTATGTGGAGTATTTGTATAAGCCAGTGCTGAAACTGGAACAAGTGCCATCATAATTGAAAAAATGAGACCGATATATAACCATTTATATTTCATAAATAGTCTCCTTTCCATATATAATCGTACTTGTAGTTTCTGTTGCAACGCATTCTTTCATGCTGAACATGTTTTTCTATATATACCAAAAAAATGCATCTCGAATCATTCGAGATGCATTTTTTATTTACTTAAATACTGGCTCTTTAAAGCTAGCTAATTTTTCAAGTGATGTTTTATCAACATCTGCATGTAAGCTATTACCATGAGAGTCCATCGTTACAACTGCTTTAAACCCGTCGATACGTAAATGCCACATTGCTTCTGGAATACCAAATTGTAAGAAATCAACATCTTTCACTTCTTTAATACATTCAGCATAATATTGCGCTGCACCACCGATTGCGTTTAAATATACACCGCCATGTTCTTCTAAAGCCGCTAATGTTTTCGCACCCATACCGCCTTTTCCAATGACAGCGCGAATACCGAATTTCTTCATAATATCGCCTTGGTACGGTTCTTCACGAATACTTGTCGTTGGACCTGCCGCTTTAATTTGCCAATTGTCATTTTCATCTTTCACAACAACTGGACCACAGTGGTAAATAATTTGTCCATTTAAATCTACTGGACAATCATTATCCATTAAATGCTTATGGATTGCGTCACGACCTGTATACATCATGCCATTAATTGTTACAACATCACCAACGCGAAGTTCACGAATTTGCTCTTCTGTAATTGGTGCTTGTAATACAATCTCACGTTGCTCTGTTTTTTCTTGTACTTCATGCTGAAGTGTATCTTCCCCTTCTTGATATAGCCAATCCATAATGTCTCCTGTTTCAGGATGGATTTTCACACCAAGGCGACGATATGCCCAGCAATTATACGCAACAGATACATAGAAACTAGCTGGTAAACGATTATAGACGCCAATTTTACAACCAAGTAAAGTTGTTTCTCCGCCAAATCCCATCGTACCAATGCCAAGCTTGTTCGCATTTTCTAATACGTACTCTTCAAGATGTTGTAACTCTGGTACTGGATTGACATCATCTAATGTACGGAATAATTGATTTTTTGCTAATTCATAACCTGATGTGCGGTCTCCCCCGATACCAACACCAATTACACCAGCGCTACATCCTTGCCCTTGTGCTTGATATACTGCATGAAGAAGGCATTTACGAATCCCTTCTAAATCACGGCCAGCTCGTCCAAGTCCTTCTAGTTCACACGGTAAGCTATATTGAATATTTTTATTCTCACAGCCACCACCTTTTAGGATTAAACGTGCATCAATATAATCTTTTTCCCATTGTTCAAACTTAATCACCGGTGTACCTGGTCCTAAATTATTTCCACTATTATCTCCAAAAAGAGAATCAACAGAATTGGGACGAAGTTTACCATCTTTTGTCGCCCGCTCAAGCGCATTATAGATAGCTTCCTTCAACTTTAATTGATTCACACCAACTGGTGTATAAATTTTAAACGTTGGCATCCCTGTATCTTGGCAAATCGGCGAGATGTTATCATCAGCCATTTTAATATTATTTGTAATTGTGCCAAGTGCCATCGCAGAACGAGTCCCTGCATTTTCTCGCTCTTTCGCTTGTTGAATCGCACGACGAACATCTTTCGGTAAGTTCGTTGACGTTTCAACAATTAGTTGATACATGCTTTCTTGAAGCTTTTCCATTGTTACTTCCCCCTCAATTGTGAACGCTACCAAAACGTTATGAGCTGAAAATTCAATTGTTATGCTCTTTAGCTATTTATTTCACGCTATTAGAGCATAAATGAAATTTTTCACAACTTGATTATACCTCTTTTTCTATCGTCCTTCTATTACCCGAACAGAAAAAGGCTACCAAATTGGAATTGGTAGCCTTTTTAATATATTATTCGTCTTTTTTAAATTGCTCACATTTTAATTCTAATTCATCTAACATTGCAAGAAGACGATCTACATCTTCTAATTCTACTTCTTCGGGTTCAATTGTATCAATTACTTCAATGAACATATTTAAACGTTCTTTTAAATATACTAATTGTGTATCTTTATTTTGAATTGCTTTTCCCATGAAGGCACTCTCCTTTTAATTCGAGTTGCTTTTATTATACCGCAAAAACGATTGCTATGGGCATGAAATTTCATCAATTTTGTCACAGTCATCCACTATAATGTAAGCCCTCTCTCTTTTCATGCTAAAAAGTTTCACTTTATAAAAAGCACATATTCTTCTATTATAGAGAATGGACAAATTGTTATTTCAATAGTCAAAGGAGTATTTCATATGACGATATCACAAAAAATGAAGCCGATTACTCCTTCTTACGATCCATGGGAAGCGTATATGGACCTTGAAGAGTACGGCAAACTACTATTAACAAATGTTGAATTTACAACGACGACGTTATGCAATATGCGCTGTGAGCATTGCGCTGTTGGTTACACGTTACAGCCGAAAGACCCAAATCCGCTTCCGATGGATCTTTTATTAAAACGATTAGATGAGATTCCTCATTTACGTTCTTTAAGTATTACTGGCGGAGAACCTATGCTTTCAAAAAAATCCGTCGACAACTATGTAACACCACTCTTAAAATACGCCCATGAACGAGGCGTTCGCACTCAAATCAACTCTAACTTAACTATAGATTTAGCACGTTACGAACAAATTATTCCTTATTTAGACGTATTGCATATCTCTCATAACTGGGGAACAATCGATGACTTCGTTGAAGGCGGATTTGCAATGATGGAGCGTAAGCCTACTTACGAACAACGTGCAAAATTATTCGAAAGAATGATTACAAATAGTAAGGCTCTATCAGATGCAGGTGTACTTGTATCTGCCGAAACAATGTTAAACAAAAGAACTCTACCACATATTGAACATATTCACCGCCAAATCGTCGAAGAGATGGGCTGTAAACGTCATGAAGTTCATCCAATGTATCCAAGTGACTTCGCGAGTAATCTAGAGATTTTAACAAAAGCTGAAATTCGTGATGCGATTGAGCATTTACTAGAAATTCGCGATGAAAATGTATGGATGTTATTTGGAACTTTACCTTTCTATGCTTGTAGCGATGACGAGCGAGACATTGCCACATTTAAAAAGTTACAAGAGAGCAAAAATGTAACTGTTCGTAACGATCCAGATGGTCGGTCACGCTTAAATGTAAATATTTTTGATGGCAATATTATCGTTACTGATTTTGGTGATGTTCCACTTCTAGGAAACATACAAACAAACACATTACAAGAAGCGTATGAAAAATGGAGCGCTTCAAAAACAGCAAAATCATTAAGCTGTCACTGTCCTGCAGTAAAATGTCTTGGACCAAATGTTCTTGTAAAAAACAGCTACTATCCGACAGAAGATTTCTTATCAAAAACAGCAAACATTACATTATAAAAAAACGTCAGCTTATAAGCTGACGTTTTTTCATGTTATTGCGAGTGGGAAGAAGAAATGAATTTAAAATACAAATGATCATGAATTGGAATAGCAGCTCCAATTCCTTGAGAAGTAATATTTTTCACAACAAGTCTTTTTTGATTTCCCTTTAATACAAGATACACTTCTCCAAATGTTACTTTCCCTTTTTCATTTACTGCTGGTGTATAAGCGTATAAATATCCGAGTTGACTCGGACTAATATTATACACACGCTCATGTCCAGTACCATAACCAATGGTCGTTTTAAACGAAAGGGGTAATTGTACTTTTTCAAGTGCTTTGAGAAGCATCATTTTTTTCACATCTGCAGCATCTTTCATATCTGCTGTTAAATCGCCTTCAACCGTCTTTTGTGTTTCTTGCTTATAGCGAAGTGGATATAAACGGTCTCCTCCGCGATTATCATACACATTTCGATTCACTTGTTTATATTCCCAATTAATCGATGTGTCTACTGATTCATAATGTAAAGCCCATTGACCTAAATAAATTTTTGCCCGATACCCTACTGCAAGCGGCGCATTTGAAATTGTCGTTTCATTAAACATCCGAATTAAGTCTGGATTTTCAATTTTAATATTAGCCGTTTTCAATAGCTCTTGAGCAAATTTACTTGGTTGTAAACGTGGCAAATCTTGCGCATCATTTGGAAATGTATTGTCTTTTGAAATATTTAAAACAGATGAAGGCATTTTTGTTCCTACTGTTGTCTTTGCAAAACTCATGTTAGGAAATAATAAAATAAACGAGACCATAGTTGAAAGACATATGCTGTATACTCGTTTCACCTGTCTGGCTCCTTCCTATGTAGGTATATATACTACTTCGTTTATTGTTTTCTCTGAGCGCAATTGTTATGCCTATTTTTCATAATAAATAAAAACCAATTCCCATAATGACATACGCCGCTAGTAAAGTGCCACCTTCAAACCAGTTTGTATCTCCATCATTGGAAATCGCAATCGTTAAGAAAACGGCTGTAATCATAGACACAAGTTCTGGTATGGTAAATACTAAAGGCATCCTTTGCGCGAAGAACATAGATAGCAATACTAATACAGGAGCAACAAACATGGCGATTTGTAATGTAGAGCCTATTGCAATTTCGACTGCAATATTTACTTTATTTTTATAAGCCATAATAATTGCAGACGCATGTTCCGCTGCATTCCCAACAATCGCAACGATAATAACCCCTATAAATAACTCTGACCAACCAAATGACTTTGCAACAGTTTCAAAAGTATGTACGAGTGCCTCTGACACATAAGCTACTGCCAGTGTTGCTATCGCTAAAATAAGGAGCGCCTTCCCTTTTGACCACTCTGGCTCTTCTTCATGTGCTACTTCGTCACTTTTATGTTGATATACACCACGGTGCGTAACTAACTTAAATAGTAATGCAGCAAGGTACATGATAATCATAATAATAGAAACACCTATACTTAATTGATACGTCTTGCCAGCGTCCATCTTCATTGAAAAGATCTCTGGAATAACAAAGGCCACAACAACAGCAAATATTAATAAAGCTGAATTATGCCTTGCATCATATACATTAAAACTTTGTCTTTTGTATTTAAGACCTCCAACAAAGAAAGATAACCCTCCTACCAATAATAAATTTCCAAGTACAGAACCGGTTAAAGAAGCTAACACCACTTCAATTAACCCTGCTTGAAGTGCAAAAATTGAAATGATAAGTTCAACAGCATTACCGAAAGTAGCATTTAATAACCCGCCTATTCTAGGACCAGAAACAATTGCTAAACTCTCTGTTGCTCTCCCCATAAAACCAGCTAATGCGATAATCGTAATACAATACACAGCGAACATAAGTGTTTCTGGCCAATGAAGTGTTTTTCCAAGTACAGATAGTGGTACACCTATAAGTGCTACTATAAGAAATATTTTATTAAACATGCTTTTCATCCTTCCATCGTGTGTATTTCTCCTCAATATTATTATTATTCTTCTCCTAACTTGTCCGATTTCATCACAATTACGTTTAAAAAATCGACTTGAAGAAAACAGTATGAAAGATATTTAAATTATCTTTTTTAAACAGAGAAAATATAAATTAGGAAAAGAGGTAAAGAATATGCACTTAAAAGAGAAAATTGCAACTATTATCCAAGGACAACGTACCGGTGTATTATCTACAGTACGTAACGAGAAACCGCATAGTGCCTTTATGATGTTTTTCCATGAAGATTTTGTACTATATGTTGCAACAGATCGACAATCAAAAAAGATAACAGATATTGAACAAAATCCTAATGTCCATGTACTACTCGGACGAGAAGGAAAAAAATTAGATGAAGATTATATTGAAGTTGAAGGGTTAGCTTCAATCGAGGAAGACTCAACATTAAAAAACAAGTTTTGGAATAATAGCTTAAAACGTTGGTTACTCGGTCCTGAAGACCCTAATTACGTATTGATCAAAATCAATCCCGACACAATTTATTACATTGATGGTGCGGGTACGACGGAGCCTGAGTTTTTACGACTATAAAATAAAACAAGCCCCCCTTAGGTGGGCTTGTTTTGTCGAAAAGTTCTTTAAAAAAAATAATAAAATAGGTGGAACTTTCCAAAGATTCTGTTATATAATAGCAGTAACTTAAATAAACTGTATTAAAACAGATTGAGAGGAGAAATAAAATTGATGAAGAGAGAAGAACGCAAAAATATGATTGAGTTTATTGAAAAGAAAAAAGGGATTGAGCGTGACGAATTACTGTTTATGACAGACGATGAAGTAGAACATATTTATAATGTAACGTACTTTTTATATGAGGAAATTGCAGAGTAGTATAATAATCCCCACCTTATTAAAAATATAAGGTGGGGATTATTTCGTTATTTAGCCCACTATTTACAGGCAGTAAAACTCCCACCTTAAAATTCAGGTGGAGCAAGAAGTTAAGTTGAAGTCGCACTTTCTATAAAGCTCAATTGCTTCAACTTTATACATGAGAATCATTTTCATGTATAATACTGTAAGATTGGAGGAATTTTACTATGAGTTCGTGGCTCTTATTTGCACTATTATCAGCAATTGCTGCTGCCCTTGTATCTATTTTTGGAAAGTTTGGTTTAGACGGCATCGATGCAAACGTTGCAACAACAATTCGATCTATTATTATGGCATTATTTATGATAGGCGTTATTATCATACAAGGTAAATTTCAAAATATCGGCGACGTACTGCTAAATAAAAAAGCACTGCTATTTATCACATTAAGTGGGGTTGCAGGTGCTTCGTCATGGCTATTTTATTTTCTTGCCCTCAAAACAGGAAAGGTTTCACAAGTAGCTCCTGTCGATAAATTAAGCGTCGTATTTTCTATCATTCTCGCTATGATTATCCTCGGTGAAAAGTTAAACTTTATGACCGGTGTTGGTGTAGTCTTTATTACAGCTGGTGTATTATTTATTGCTTTCAGCTAAAAAAACCGCTATTAGCGGTTTTTCTTTTTCTTTATGTACAACCATACAACACATGTAACAACTGCTGAAATTAATAAAATCCATATTCCATAATGATGTAAACTATACTCAACGAAGCGCCACTTCTCGCCTAACTTCCAGCCAAGCCCAATAAAAACACTTATCCAAATGAGCGCACCACCGTAAGCGTACAAACAAAAACGCCAAAGTGTCAAATTTGATACCCCAGCAAAATATGCCGTTAAATGACGTACTCCCGGTATAAAATAACCAATCATTAAAAGAAATGGCCCATATTTTTCAAATAAAATATGTGTTTTTTCAATGTGATGTTCTTTAATTCTAATTTTCGGCCCATATTTCTTTAAAACAGGGAGCCCAAGTTTTAAACCTAATATGTAGCTTAACGTGATCCCTAACATCGCACCAGCCATCCCACTTAAAAAAGCAGCAGTTCCTGACATAACTCCTTTTGAAACATTATAACCAACAAAGGTCAATAAAAACTCGTCTGGTATCGGTAATCCGACAATACCACCAGCCAAAGCTATAACAATTCCAAAATAGCCATAATGCGCGATTAACTCGCCAATATGTTGTTCCATTCGGAAGACACATCCTATGCACGATCGTTATTCCACATTGTACCCTTTCTATCTTTAAGGCAAACATGGTATACATATTCACTATACATTGTTTTTATAATGAACTCTACTTCTATCCTTTCCTTTAACAGAGATAAAGTGAAACTTTAATCAGTGGGAGTTTTGTTCATCCTCTACTAATTATTAACCTATGCCAATCTTGCTTCTACAGACATCCCGACTCCCACATAACTTACTTACATTCAACAATTCTGAGATTAGATTCTTACTGCCCGCAAATAACCCGATAAAAAATAAAAATTCATATGCGTGTTTTTTTGTTACAATAAAGGAAAGTTACTTTTCGCAACGGTTTAACTCTCAAGAAAAATGATATATCTAGCAAAAACATAGTTTGGTCTATATAATGCAACTTCTACCTATTAAAAGAACATACACCCTTTTACATACGACATCATTTTTCTAAATTATACAGGGGGGAACGAACATGACCATTGAAAATCAATTTATTCAAAAAGTTTACTATAAAACATTTTTAACAGAAGAAACTTCTACTCCTGCATCGGAAGTACTCGGTGAAGCATATATAAATGAATCTAAAAATGAATTCTCCAACATTTCTAATATTCGATTTGCTCAAGGTGAATTTTATTATCAAAATAAAGATTTTGAAGCAGCTATATTTAAATGGGAAAAAGTAAATAATGCTCTTGCACTTTGGGCGACAAAAAATATTGCAGATGCTTATTTTGAACTAGGATTCTTACCAAAGGCAGAAGAAATTTATCAATCTATTCAAACGGAAGATACAACTCTTACGATGGAGGTTTCCTTACAACTTCTTTCTCTTTATATCGAACAAGATCGTTTAGGACTCGCTTTTAAGACGATTAGTGAAGCTGTTGCATTCCAACCGGATTATCCAAATATTACTGCAATTGCACGTTCTTTCTATGAAAAACAAGAAGATTGGAACAACGCTATCGAACTAGCTGTTCAAGAAGGTATTCGAACACAATCTTTACACTGGTTTGATACGTTAATAAATTACATAAACAAAGGATTTACAAAAAATATTAAGCCTGAATATTTCTATGAGTCTTTAAAAGCTCTATATGCTGTTGATCAAGCTCAATTTAAAGAACTTGTTATTGCTCTTTGGAATAGCTATCAACATGAATCCTTATACCTTCCTTGGATTCAAAGTATTAATCATTTATTCTTGCATATTGAAACAGACAATAATGACGATTGGAATGAAATTTCTACTCGCTATCAAGAAACATACTTTGCATTAATTACCGGAAATCATTTTATGCATGAATTAAACGGACTTGTACCAAATTTATTAACAAATTGGTTTAGTTTAACGAAAGCAAAAGATTCTCTAGTTGTCTCTGCAGCAGTGTTAGCATGGAATGAAGTCTCACCTACAACTTTAGAATCATTACTCGTAAAAAGTGCTGGATCCTTACTTTCTAATACATCAGCTGAAGCAGATGTAAATATGGAAACAGTTTCTCATTTATTCGAAACAATCGCTGTATGGGCTGAGAAAAATGATGTAGATTTAAGTCATCAATTTACGCTACTAGTCCATGAACTATGTGATTTAAATGTCACACCAATACTAATAGCTGGAACTAGTGACCATGATAAAACATCATTTGTTAATTCAATATTGGGAGAGAACATCTTAACTGAAACTTTAACAACTCCTATTCTATTTAAAGACGCTAGTCAAACTGAAATAACAGAATTTACCGAGTTAGATATAAGAAATATCCCTAACCTTGATGAATTCCATCAAATAACGGCTACATCTGCTCAGTCAGAAATTGAGAAAAAATGTATAGAAATTAAGCTACCAAGTAGGTTTTTAAGAAAAAATAAGTTTACATTTCTTCTTACACCATCCATTCAAGAGCAATTGGATAAAAACAATGCATACTTTGAATACTTACAAGCAGCAGATAGTCTTGTTTACGTATTAAATTCTTCTTCACCATTGCATAGTAAAGAAATTGATACATTAATTTATTTACGTGAACAAGTACCAAACTTACAAATTCACTTCGTATTACACACAAATAATACGACTACTAATGAAAAACTAATTAGTAAACTTAAAGTACATTTTCCAGATGCACAATTCTTCCCATACTCTCCTTCGCAAGAGAGTAGCCAGCAACTTGGAGATGTAACAGAATCTATTCTCTCTACTCTTGCAAAACGCGATATAGAAAAAGAACGTATAGAAAAGCTAATATGGTTTACACAAAAGACAATTGCTTATCTCATAAATGAACGTGTGGAATTAGAAAATACATTAGTAAAATCCGTACGCTGGAATAAACACATCTCAGTGAAACTTACCGGATTTATTAATAACCTTACTGCTCTTGAAAAAGATAAAATTCGCTCTATTACCGAATCCTATCTTTTAACGAAAGAAGAAATTACACGAGATATACATTCTCAAATTCCTGAATTATTACAGAGTTGCTCTGATCTTGTTCAAGAAGATAGTGATTTCAAACTAGTTCATGAAGAATTAAATGCTGCAATGAATGAACGTGTTCAAAAGCATGTACAACAGGTACTTCTTCCTAAATTTACTGGGTCTATTCAAGAATGGATTGAAACCGCACATAATGAATTTATTCAAGCTCAAGCTTATTTAGATGAAATGAGTGAAACGTTTAATAAATTATATAAAGAAGAACGTATGAAACTTCCTTGCGATTTCAAATTATTAGATGATTGGAATCGAGATGTTGCACGAATGACAAATCGAATTACAGTAACGAACATCAATATTTTATTACGCTTTACACCGACACAGTTTTTCTTAAAAAGTGCCGGAAAATTATTTGGTAATATGCAAAAAAACCAATCTATGCTCGCCAACAAATATAAACAATATATTGAAACAGAAGACTATACAGAAATTGCTCACACAATTTCCAAACAATTCTTCCTTCAATTTGAAGTATTTGAAGGTGCATTAGAACGTGATATCATGATGTTCTTCAAAGATCCACTTAATATATTGAAACAAAATGTAGATGCAGCTCAACTTGAGATACAGGAAGACGAGCAAACATTAGCGACGCTAAGAAGCAATCCAGAAACATATCATGATCCTTTGGCGTTATTTAAACTACAATTACTACAACATAAATTTGTTTTAAGTACTACAAAGAAACATGAAGATATCTTTGTATCAAACGAATCTCCTATTGTTTAACAAAAAAACCAAGCAAACTAAAATTTGCTTGGTTTTTTTTACTTTATTATTTTCATATGTTCAAACGGATAATAAATGCCTGCTAACTTTCCTAACACATCTTCTCTATCAATAAAACCTAAACCATTTCTACTATCTTTACTTATTAAGCGATTATCTCCCATAACAAAAATCTTATTTTCAGGAACTGTAATCGGTCCAAAGTCCTCTGTTAAATTCATAAGTTTTTTTTCTGCTTGTTTTTTATTACTATCCAAATACTCTTCATCTTTCACTTCAGAATTTACATATAATTGATCATTTCTCATCTCAATTATATCTCCAGGCAATCCAATCACTCTTTTGACATAAAAATTATCTGTTTTCACAACAATAATATCTTCTCTCCCATAGCTTTCAAATTGTTTTGCTAACTTATTAACAATCACCTTATCTCCATCTTGCAACGTTGGCCTCATAGATGCTCCTTTTACAGTCGTCGGAAAAAACACAAAAATTTTCGCCAAAAACACCAATAAACATGCAATTGCAATAGTTCCAAAGAATTCACGCCAACGTTTTTTCTTTTGCATCATTTCACCAACTCATCATCTTTTTACTTTTATTATAAATAATACGACTGATGATTTTCTACAAAATTCTGAATTATAAAATTATAATATTAGAAATTTAAAAATAAAAATACTGATCAAATTAACAAGCAAAAAAGATACTCTCAAAATAGTCTATCCACTATTTTTGAGAGTATCTTTTTATAATCCCACATATATAATACACATTTGAGCAGCTACATATGTAAACCAAATCCAAAGTGGCTCATACTTTAATTTACGCCCTCCGATATCTGTCACGCCAATAATGAAATCAGAAATTACAAACAGTAAGCCACCAAACGCTGGTATCCACCATATCCCTGTATTTTCATAATATAAGGCGAATGCAAAGCAAGCCATTCCTCCAACCCACAATCCGTAAATTAGAGCTCCTATCGTAAACAACTTATCCTGCTTATCATTTCGGATAAAGAAGAACCATCCTACAATTAGAAAGAGCCCATATACGAGTAAGCCAACCCAAAAACCATTCCATGAAATTCCTGTTTGCAAAAATGCTTTTACATAAAAACAATGAGCAAGAGCGAAAGTAACCATCCCTCCAATTAATCGATGACCAATTGGAATCAGCCCAGCCATAAACAAATCTCCCACAGTCGATAAAGTCATACCAAGTGCAACCCACGTACTATACTCTACAGATGGATCTTGTAACCATATGCAAATTGCACTACCTGTTAAAGAAAAACTAAGAATAAGACGAATTGCTAAAGGTAACGGCATATTATCTTTCGTTCTTTTTGTCTGCCCCATTGCATAAATTGCACCAATAAAAAAAAGAAATATTTGCCCAATTAACACCACGTAAAGTAGATTCATAATATTTTCTCCTCAATAAATGCTTTTTGTATCTTTTTTCGTTACACTTAGTCTATTATCCTTTTTCTATAAAAAAAGAAGAACAGTACTGTTCTTCCATTGTAATCGCTTTTCTGCTTTCTATGCTACTTGTTTTTCTTGCTCTATTTTTTGCTTAGCTGGCGTCCGATTTACTACAATAATTCCCGCGGCTACACATGCTAAACCGAGTAGCACAAATGAATGAATTGCTTCACCTAAAATCATGCTCGATAATAACACACCAAATACGGGTATAAAGAACATATACATAGATACTTTTCCAACCTTGTTATACTTCATAATTGTATTCCAAATGTAAAAACCAGCTGCAGATAAGAAAGATAAATAAATTAGCATAAGTAGTGCATGTAGACTAAATGTAAATGGCATGACTCCAACTTGTAAAGCCCCTATACATAATAATCCTATAGAACCAAAAATCATTTGGTATGCTGTCATATAACCAATATCTAATGTTTTACTACCTTCTTTTGCTAATATGTTTCCATATGAATACAGCATTGCTGCACTAAGAAGTAATAAGCTTCCGATTCCAAAATGAAATGATAAGCTACCATCACTCGGCATATTTACTAAAACGACGCCACAAAAGCCAATCGATACGCCAATTATTTTTCTCATATTGAGGGCATCATCTTTATATAAAAAATGGGCGAGTAAAATTTGAAAGAATGATGATGTCCCTGAAATGATAGCTCCTTCAATTCCCGAACTATAACTCATTCCAATATAAAAACAGATATATTGAAGAAACGTTTGGAATAAACCAATTTGTATTAACTGTTTCCCCGTTCCTTTTTTGAAGCTCATATCTTTTCCTAACACTTTAAAGAATAATAAGAGCATGAATCCAGATAAAAAGAAACGATAACCGGCAAATAATATTTGCTCTCCAACTTCTTGTGGTTGAATTCCAAGTTCAACATAACTTAATTTAATAAAAGGAAATGCGCTTCCCCATAAAAAAGTTGCTACTATTGCAGCAATAAATACGCCAATCGGATGGGTAAAAATTTTCTCTGTCTTCACTTGTTGTCTTCCTTTCCGACCTTTTTATGAACAATATTCATATATACCAGAGGAGTTGCGAAAACACAAGTTTTCCGTTTATACTTGAAACAAAACCGTACCATCTCATAAAAACATATGATATAATATAGAATAATTACAACATAAGAACTATTAAAAACAGATTCAACAGAAATGCTGCTATCCATTATGGATGGCAGCTTTCGTCGTTTTATAGGGGTTTCGATTTTGATTATTTTTCTCAATAAGAATGCGGAAGGAGCGGGTAGTAATGAACTCAGAAGTAAAAACGTTACAGTCAAAAGAAACAATTTCCCATCCCTCTTTATGGGACACATTAAAAAAACATTATGAACTTGTATTTGCAGTAGCATCTGGTATTTTTATTTTAGTTGGCTGGTTATTCACAAAGAACGATGTAATGAATGTAGGTATTACTTGCTATATCCTTGCTTATATAGTTGGTGGATATGCAAAAGCGAAAGAAGGCATTGAAGATACAATTGAAGAAAAAGAGCTAAATGTTGAAATGCTAATGCTCTTTGCAGCTATTGGTGCTGCAATTATTGGCTACTGGGCAGAAGGGGCTATCTTAATCTTTATCTTCGCGCTCAGCGGTGCTATGGAATCTTATACATTAAGTAAGAGCCAAAAAGAAATTTCCGCTCTTCTTGACTTACAACCCGAAGAAGCATTACGCATTTCCAACGGAACTGAGGAACGTGTTCCTGTTGGAGAGTTACAAATTAACGACATTATTTTAATTAAACCAGGTGAACGTGTTCCTGCTGACGGTACGATTCATAACGGTGAAACAAATATCGATGAAGCAGCAATCACGGGAGAACCTATTCCAAATGAGAAAAGACATGGCGATGAAGTATTTGCAGGTACTGTAAATTTACGTGGTGCTATCGAAATTAAAATTACGAAGCCGAGCGATCAAACATTATTCCAAAAGATTATCCGTCTCGTCCAAAGTGCACAAAGTGAAAAATCACCATCACAACTATTCATCGAAAAGTTTGAAGGAACATACGTAAAAGGTGTACTACTCGTTGTTGCGCTTATGATGTTCGTTCCTCATTTCTTACTTGACTGGAGCTGGAATGAAACGTTTTATCGCGCTATGATCTTACTTGTAGTCGCATCTCCTTGTGCACTCGTTGCTGCCATTACACCAGCAACGTTATCTGCAATTTCTAACGGAGCAAGAAATGGAATTCTCTTTAAAGGTGGCATACATTTAGAACGCCTCGCTTCAGTAAGAGCAATCGCCTTTGATAAAACAGGTACATTAACGGAAGGTAAACCTACCGTAACAGATGTATATGTTCGAGAAAATATAACAGAAAAAGAAGTACTTTCTATTACAGCATCCATTGAAAGTCACTCTACACATCCTTTGGCTGAATCTATTGTTAAATATGCACAACATGCGTACGACATTACATTAAAAAAACCTGAAAAGGTTGAAGATGTAACTGGTTTTGGGCTAAAAGGAATATTCGAAAACAACGCTTATAAAATAGGTAAAGCTGATTTTATCGGTGAAGAAACAAAAACATTTCATAATGGTATTTCTGCCTCACTTGAAAAGGAAGGTAAAACTGTCGTTTATATTAGTGATGAGGGAGGCATTCTTGGACTTATCGCTTTAAAAGATACGCTTCGCCAAGAAACAATAGCTGCTATTCGTGAATTACAAAGCATTGGTGTCGAAGCAATTATGATTACTGGAGATAATGAAGAAACGGCAAAAGCAATTGCCTCTGAAAGTAATATAAAGGAATATTACGCATCATGTTTACCAGAAACAAAAGTTGAAACGATTAAAAAGTTAAAAGAAAAATACGGTACAGTAGCAATGGTCGGAGACGGTATAAATGATGCACCTGCACTAGCTACTGCTAGCATTGGTGTCGCAATGGGAGAAGGAACAGATGTAGCTTTAGAAACTGCGGATGTTGTACTGATGAAGAACGAACTATCTCGTCTTTCCCAAGCAATTCGTTTATCAAAACGAATGAACCGTATTGTGAAGCAAAACGTAATCTTTTCGCTAGCCGTTATTGCCATGCTAATTTGTTCAAACTTCTTGCAATTTTTAGCTCTTCCATTCGGTGTTATTGGCCATGAAGGAAGTACGATTCTTGTCATTTTGAATGGCTTACGATTATTAAAAGGCAGCAAATAAAACGGGTCCCTCATAGAGGACCCGTTTTTTTTAATGATAGCTATTATGACCGTTCGCACTGCTACTCGTTTTATGCTTTGGATGCGAACTGCTCTTTTGTTTATTATTACTTTTATTGTTATGGTTCTTTTTATTATTACTCATGAAATATCCCCCCTGTTCCTTTTTATTATGGAACAAGAGCTCATTATTCATTACGGGAATTATTGTCACCGGTTCTATAATGGTGGAGTAAACCATTAATTTCACCGCCAAGTAAAATTACCCATCCAGTTAAGTAAAACCATAACATTAAAATAATGATACCACCGAGACCACCATATGTATTGGCGTAATTCGCAAACTTATCTACATAATAAGCAAATGAGTACGATACCACAATCCATCCTACAGTAGCAAATAACGCCCCTGAAATAACTTCTCTTCTTTTTAACTTTCGATCTGGGGCAAATGTATATAAGAAACTAAACAAAGCAAATAGCACGAAGAAACTCGCTACTAATCGTGTAATGCTCCACACGAAAGAAAAACTATCTGATAAACCGAGTGCTTTAAACACTGCTGCTCCAATAACTTGTCCGAATACCGGAACAATTAACGCAAAGACAATCATAAAAATAATGGCTAATGTAAACACAATTGATAACGCTCTTGTTGTAATAAAAGAACGTGTTTCCTTCACGTCATAAGCGCGGTTAAAAGCATTCATAACCGCATTAACACCATTTGAGGCAAACCATAACATGGATAATAAACCAAATGATAATAAACCACCATTTTGCTGGTTTACAACTTTATCTACATTTACCTCAATTAAGTTCATTGCATCATCTGGTACATAAACCTCTAATAAACTAAGCACATCCTCTGTTTGAATGGGAATAAATCCAAGAAGCGTAATTAAGAAAACGAGCCCAGGAAAAATTGCAAGCAAGAAGAAATAAGCGAGCTGTGCTGCCAAGCCCGCTACATCATCGCGCATCGTCCGGTCATATAAATCTTTACCAAACGAATAAGTACGATTTCTTCTCACCTTTTCTAAAATTTTTCTCATATATGTTTAAACGCTTTTCTTCTCTTCTTTATCTTGCTTTAACTCAATGTACGCTTCAGTTTTTTTTTCCACTGCATTTGAGTCTTTCATAAATAATTCACGCGCTTCTTTCATACCACCATCTTCAGCAACTACTGGCTCTTCTTCTGCTTTCAGCTCATCTACCTTTGGAGATACAGCTTGAATTTCAATCGTTTCTGGCTTTTCTTCTGGCTCAACTTTTTTCTTACTAAAAATTTCTTTCGTTTCTTTTAACGTCTCTACAACAGATGGCGTTAATTTTTTAATTTCTGCTACTTTCGCTTTTACCACATTGAAATCAGCAAGTTCGCGTCCTTTATCTGTAACAGTTTGCACTTTTTCTTTGATCTTTGCATTTTCACCAATTTCAATCATCTTTGTTTTTGCTTTTTCTGCTGTATTTTTTACTTTTTCACGGTTTTCTTTCTTTAACATGGATACAGCTACACCTGCCGCTACACCAATCGCAATGTTTCGAGCAATATTATTTTTCTTTGCCATATTCCTTCACCCTTTCATTTCTTATGTTAGAAAGTATTTCTTTCTAAGCTTCCTCATATTCCTTGTTCATTTCGAATGAAAGCTAATAGCTTTGCACACCCTTCTGTTACAAGGTCATATACTTCTTGGAAATTCCCTGTATAGTAAGGGTCAGGAACGTCTGTCCAGCCACCGTCTGGAACAAAGTCGGACAGCCTACCAATATAGCCTCCAGTTTTACCTAAACTTTTTAAATCTGCTATATTCTTGTTGTCCATGGCAATAATATAATCAAACTTTGTTAAGTCTTCTTTTTCTACTTGCCTTGCTTTAATTCCTTCAAAAGTGACTGCATTTTCTTTTAAAATTTTTTGTGTTCCTTTATGTGGCGGATGGCCAACATGCCAATCTCCAGTTCCTGCAGAATCAATGACAATTTTCTCTTCAAGTCCCTCTTTTACGACAAGATTTCGAAAAATCGCTTCTGCCATCGGAGAACGGCAAATGTTCCCAAGACAAACAAACAATACTTGAACCATACTTTTGTTTCTTCCCTTCTTGGTGCATTTCTTAATATATACTTATAGTATAAACAACCAATTATTAAATATAAAGGAAATCCCTACTAATTTAATGGGATTGAAAAGATTCATTAACGAAAATGATAAAAAATGTTAAGATAGCCTTATGTTATTTTAAAGGGGGACACTTCGGTGGATTTATCCGTAAAGTCAGAAGAAAACGTTGAATATATGGTCGAAGCTATTAAAGAAAAATTACGTATGGTTAATGCTGGAGCGATGAGAGCTGCTAGTTTTAACGAAGAAATGTACGAAGATTTACGTGACATTTATGAGCATGTTATGAAACGTGAAACATTCAGCATTAGTGAAATGCAAGCTATTACAGAAGAATTAGGTACATTAATTAAAAAGTAAAAAAGCCTCTCTTATATGAGGCTCTTTTTTATTTCCAACAAATTCATGACAACTCATCTCTTTCCCTCAACCAACTGTAAAATATTGTACAATAGAAGTAGAACCTCATCTTAGATTTTTTCTCCATACATACTACTCACAAATAATAGCAACACTACCATTGCTAACTGTTTTTACTGGAGGTGCTTACTTATGAGCAATTGGTACAGTAAGACGAAAGATCAAACATTAATTGACCTAGAAACAAACGAACAACACGGTTTAACAGATGAAATTGTAAGTGAACGTTTAAAGCAATACGGTTCTAATGAATTAGCTACAAAACAAAAACGCACTTTATGGCAGCGTATTTTCGCCCAAATTAATGACGTCCTCGTATATGTCCTTATTATTGCTGCCCTTATTTCTGCCTTTGTAGGTGAATGGGCGGATGCCAGTATTATCGCGCTTGTTGTAGTTTTAAATGCTGTTATCGGTGTTGTCCAAGAATCTAAAGCAGAACAAGCTTTAGAGGCACTAAAAAAGATGGCAACACCTAAAGCTATCGTCAAGAGACATGGTGAACTAAAAGAAATTCCATCTGAACACGTCGTTCCAGGGGATATCGTTATGCTCGATGCCGGACGATATATCCCATGCGATTTACGCCTTATTGAAACCGCAAATTTAAAAGTTGAAGAATCTGCTCTAACTGGTGAATCTGTCCCTGTTGATAAAGAGGCAATCTACCACCCTTCCATGCAAAGTGATGAACAAGTACCACTCGGCGATCAAAAAAACATGGCCTTTATGTCTACTCTTGTAACATACGGAAGAGGCGTCGGTGTTGCTGTTGAAACTGGAATGAACTCACAAATTGGTAAGATTGCTACCCTTTTACATGAAGCAGACGATGATATGACACCACTTCAAAAAAGCTTAGCACAAGTCGGAAAATATTTAGGCTTTGTCGCTGTAGCTATTTGTATCATTATGTTCCTCATCGGTTTTTTACAAGGCCGGGATACGTTAGAAATGTTTATGACTGCTATTAGTTTAGCCGTTGCAGCTATTCCAGAAGGCTTGCCAGCTATCGTTTCCATCGTTCTTGCAATTGGTGTGCAACGTATGATTAAACAAAACGTTATCATTCGCAAACTACCAGCTGTTGAAGCCCTCGGTTCTGTCACAATTATTTGTTCAGATAAAACAGGTACGTTAACGCAAAATAAAATGACCGTTACTCACTTTTATAGTGATAACACATACGATCGCTTAGAAAGTTTAAATGTAAATAATGATGCGCAACGTCTATTGTTAGAAAATATGGTGCTATGTAATGATGCGTCTTATAATAAAGAATCAAAAACGGGAGACCCGACTGAAATTGCACTTCTCATTGCTGGAACCACTTTTAACATGCAAAAAGATTATTTAGAAAAAATACATGAACGTGTTAACGAAGTACCTTTCGATTCAGATCGTAAAATGATGTCAACCGTGCATACATACGATGAAAGCTACTATAGCATGACGAAAGGCGCTATCGATAAGCTCTTACCTAGATGTACCCACATATTTAAAAACGGTAAAATAGAGGATCTAACAGAGGCTGATAAAAATCAAATATTAGAAGCTGCTGGGGCAATGTCTCGAGAAGCTTTAAGAGTGCTTTCATTCGCATTTAAACAATACAATTCAAGCAATGTGGATATAGATCATCTCGAAGAAAACCTCATCTTTATTGGTCTTGTCGGTATGATTGATCCACCGCGAACTGAAGTAAAAGATTCCATTACAGAATGTAAAAAAGCCGGTATTCGCACAGTTATGATTACTGGAGATCATAAAGATACCGCCTTTGCGATTGCCAAAGAACTTGGTATTGCTGAAGAAATATCTGAAATTATGATTGGAACTGAATTAGATAACATTTCAGATACAGAGCTAGCAAGCAAAATTAATCACTTGAATGTATTCGCGAGGGTCTCTCCAGAGCATAAAGTGAAAATTGTAAAGGCATTACGCGCGAAAGGAAATATCGTTTCTATGACTGGTGATGGCGTCAATGACGCTCCATCTTTAAAACAAGCAGATGTTGGCGTAGCGATGGGCATTACAGGAACAGACGTTGCAAAAGGGGCAGCAGATGTCGTGTTAACAGATGATAATTTCTCATCTATTGTGAAAGCCGTTGAAGAAGGTAGAAATATTTATCGTAACATAAAAAAATCAATTCTCTTTCTACTCTCTTGTAACTTCGGAGAAATTATCGCTTTATTTTTAGCGATTTTACTCGGCTGGGCAACACCACTACGACCTATTCATATTTTGTGGGTGAATTTAATTACAGATACACTGCCTGCATTATCACTTGGGGTTGATCCTGAAGATCCAGATGTGATGAAGGAAAAACCACGACATGCGAAAGAAAGCTTATTTAGTGGCAGCGTTCCTTTCCTGATTTTCAATGGAGTTATCATTGGACTTTTAACGCTAATAGCTTTTATCGCCGGAGCAAAATTCTATACTGGAGATACAAATTTATTCCCTCTTTTCCCAGAGCGAATTGATGAAGATGCTCTATTACACGCTCAAACGATGGCATTTGTCGTTCTTAGTTTTTCTCAGCTCGTTCATTCATTTAACTTGCGTTCAAGAACGAAATCCATTTTTTCAATTGGGGTATTTACAAATAAATATTTAGTCTTCTCTCTTCTTATCGGTATTTTAATGCAAGTTTGTATCATCTCTATCCCACCTCTTGCAAATATATTCGGTGTACATGCATTAACGATGCGAGATTGGGGATTTGTTCTCTTATTAAGTATCATTCCACTTGTTGTGAATGAGATTATTAAATTAGTGAAGAGAAACTAAAAGGCAATGAGGAATAGTCCTCATTGCCTTTTCATTTACCCTTGTAATTCTTTTTTAATGTTCTCAGTTAATGTAGCCATACGTTTGCGGCTTTCTTCACGCTCACGTTTGTTTTGCTCTTCAATTTGTTGTGTTTCTTGCATACCTCTTGAAATAATGTTCCAAGTTTCCTCAAGCGTTTCCATCTTAATACTAGAAGAACCTGATAATCTTGCTACTTCTACACTTTGCGTTGCGATATTTTGTGCATTTTTCTTAAGTAATTCATTTGTACGGCGATCCAGTTCAGCCATAGAATCTGCAACAAGCTTTTGACGCTTCGCATTTACCGCTTGAATGATACCATTTTTAAAAATAGGAATCGTTGTAATAAATGCTGTATTAATTTTACCAATTAATTTATTATTACCACGTTGAATCATACGAATTTGTGGTGCTGTAAGTAACGCAACCATACGTGCTTTTTCTAAATCATCAATACGTTGCTCTAAAATTTCAACAGAGTTTTTAAGCGACTCTAATTCAATACCTGCTAATTGATCATTATTACGCACACGCTCTTCATACATCGGAACTAATTCTGTATTTAAACGCTCTAATAGCATTTCTCCTGCTACTACGTACTTCTCTAAGTCTAAATAATATTTTAAGTTTTGCTCATACAAGCCATCTAACGTACCAATTGATTTTTTCATCTCATCTTGGTACTTCGTAATTTCCACATATACTTTATCAATTTCACGGCCCATCGTTTGATACTTGCTAAAAATTTGTTCTATCATTTTATCCGCTTTTTTAAACATACGTGAGAAGAAACCACTTTTCTCTTCCGCAAAGTCTTTGCTATCAAATCTGTCCATAATTTTACCAAGCTGTTTTAATAATTCACCAGAATCTTCTATCTTTGATAATGACATTGTATGTAAAATTTGATCAGCAAAACGTGAAATTTCCATAGAAGGTTCTTTTCCAAGTTCAATTAATTCTAATTGATCTTTAATATCTACCGCATTATAAATACGTTGTACATCCGCATCTTTTCTAAGTTGTAAGCGAACATCTTGTGCTGTTTGCTCATTTAATTCTGTTTTCGGATCTAGTACGACTGGGTTATTCATATAGTATTCTCCCTTTCCTTATAAAAATGGACGAAATAGTCCTTTTATTGTTTGTGATAAATTTTTATAAGCTGATGAACCATGAAACTCAAGATCGAAATTAACCTCTTCAAGCCAATGGGAATCAAATGCCCCCGCTTCAATATACGGTTCAATATCGTTTCTTCCCGTTGGATTGAAATGGAATACATCTACTCCAATTTGATTTAAAAATAGTAATAAAACAGCATCAGAACGAGTTAACTCTCCACTCTTCTCATTATTAAATATAACAATTTTCGGTACATCTTGTGAATAATCAAATTTCTCAAGCTGTTCTAAAATATTCGGTGGTATTTGAGAAAGTTGCGCGAAAACATATAGCGCTACATCTTGTTTCGTCTCTTTCGCAATTGGTTTGCACATTTCACTTTCACACGTATGGATAATCGCTTCTGCAATCCCATGTTGTAAACCTTCCGGTAAACGCTTATGCGGCCACCAATGGCTATTCATAATTAAATCAGGATGTAATTTCCCCCCACGGTCTAATGCATCTCGGTAATGATATTGGAAATTTGCTTTTTGTTCTTTCGTAAACGGGAATGTATTAATTAATAAACTATTATCAAATGATGTAACAGCCTTTAATCGTTGAAAATACTCTTTATCATTCTTTGAAACACCTGATATTTTCGCAAATAAAGAAGGGATATAAATGTGTTTATTTTCAACAAAGAATGTCGGACGTACAAACGCCTTTTCTTTCGTAATTAAAAAGAGTTCATCATATGTTGTTTTTAGTGTACGAGCTACAGGCGTATAGGAACGGAATTGCCACGGCTTGTACAGCAGTGAATTATCATGGTGAAGTACTTGCTCAATTTCTTTTGAAGCTTGATACGCTACTGTTGCCACACGCTCGCGGCGGCGATCTGGAAATGGTTCAAGAGAAATATGGCCTGGATGAGACACAATAAAGGTCCTTCCCTCTTCATCGACATTCTCAAATCCATCTTTTCCTTCTGGATGATAATAAAGCACATCACAACCGAGCATAATAAGAAAGTATAAGAAATATATACGGCTTTCCTGTGCATCACCATACCAAACGATACGCGGCATTTGTTTCTTATAGTTAATTGTAGAGAACCACTTCGCTACGTAATTTTCGCTTAGTTTAATTATGTCGATTAAGAAACGACGGAAGCCTTCTGTCTTTAACGACTGATTATGTTGTTTCTCATATAATTTCAATAGTGAAATAAACGTCGTATGTATGTAATGCTGTAAATCAGGATTGTCTACTTTCGGTAAAAGTTGTTTCCCAGATAAGTGTGCAACTAACCTATTTACTGTCAGACCATTTGGTGCTTCTTGATGTAATCCGAACACTTCTTGAATATGACGAAGCTTTTCCGAATCAATCACTTTGTTTAAATTTTGTTCGTGTAAAACTTCGATTCCTTTCGCTTCACTATAATCAAACAGTTCATTAAAATATTCATCTACATCATTAGGAACGCCAAGGATTCGACATGCTATATAACTAAATTTCATCTCATTCTCTGTCAGTTCATATTGTGGACGTTTTTCTAAAAGCGTTTCAAATTGCTTTAAATCTGATTCATCTTTTAATGCATATGGTTGAAGTGTAAAACGTGAAAACACAACAGTTCACCTCCAAAAACATTTACGTTTTTTCTAAGTCCTTCTTCTATTATAAACTATTTTTGGTTATAAAAAATGGGCGCTCACAAAACGAGCAAACCCATTTCAATTATTTATTATCTTCTTTAGTAGCTGCAACTTCTTCTTTAGCTTGTCCAGAATTCTTCATGTAGTGAATTATAAATGTTGCTCCAAATGCTACAACTAAAATAATAAAGAATAGTGTATGACTAATCTCAATCTCGATTAAAGACAGTAACATTTTCGATGCAATAATTAAGATTAAAATGTATGCTGTCGTTTCAAGCTCTGGAATACGCTCTAACAATTTCAAGAATACACCGGCAATACCACGCATCATTAAAATACCTAGCATTCCGCCTAATAATAAAATCCAAACTTCATTAGATACACCAAATGCAGCAAGTACACTATCTACAGAGAATGCGATATCCATTAATTCGACCATTGCAACTGTTCCCCAGAAGACACCGAACATTCTGAAGAAAATACTGTTTTGGTTCATACCATGAGCTTCCTCTTCTTCACCTGCACCTTTACGCTTATCAATAAAGTATTTTACTGATAACCAAGCAAGGTAAAGTGCACCAAGAAGTTTTACCCACCATAATTTAATTAAGAACATTCCAATTCCAATTGCAATAAAGCGGAATATATAAGCTCCAATAAGTCCATAGAATAATGCTTTTTTACGTTTCTCTTCAGGAAGGTGTTTTACCATTACTGCTAACACAAGTGCGTTATCAGCAGATAACAACCCTTCAAGTACAACAAGTGTACCAATTAATCCCCAAGATACTGGATCTTGCAACACTTTAATCCACATGTCCAAGTCGAAAAACTGAGCATACGTATCAAGGATTCCTTGCAAAATACTCATCTTACCTTTATCCCCTATTCTTTGCTAGATTTATAGAAAGGTCAAAAAAAGGAAACGAATATCGTTTCCTTTCTATGCATCCAAGCCATACGCTCTTACAAGCGCACCTAAACCACCTTGGAATCCACTTCCTACTGCATTAAACTTCCACTGTCCATTATGACGGTATAATTCACAAAAGACAACTGCTGTTTCGATGGAGAAATCTTCCCCTAAATCAAAACGAAGAACTTCTTCATTCGTCTCTTCATTCGCTAAACGAACAAACGCATTTCCTACTTGTCCAAAGTTTTGACTACGGCCTTCCGCATCATAAATCGTAACTGTAATAGCAATTCTGTGCACATCTGCTGGAACTTTCTTCAAATCTACAACAAGTTGCTCATCGTCACCTTCACCTTCACCTGTACGGTTATCTCCTGTATGTAAAACAGATCCACAAGGAGACTGTAAATTATTATAGAAGATAAAATCAGTTTCCTTCGTACATTTTCCGTTTGCATCTAATAAAAAGGCAGATGCATCTAAATCGAAATCGGCTCCGCCGTCATAAGATTTAATATCCCATCCAAGACCAATTACTGCTTTTGTTAAACCAGGGCTTGTCTTACCTAAATCGATTTTCTGGCCTTTTTGTAATTGAATAACCATCTATATTCACCTCTATATTTTTATCTTTAAAAATATATCCATCAGTAAACATACATTTCACCGATGGATATACAAATCAAATCTATTACTCTACATCTAAACCAAAGTTATTACATAGAGACGCTAATCCACCTTGGAATCCACTTCCGATTGCATTGAATTTCCAGTCACCTGCATGACGATATAATTCACCTACTACTACGGCTGTTTCAATAGAGAAATCTTCTCCTAAATCGTAACGAATTAATTCTGCATTCTTTTCTTCGTCGAGAATACGTACGAAAGAATTAGAAACTTGTCCGAAGTTTTGGCTACGGCCTTCTCCATCATAAATTGTAATTGTGAAACAAATACGTTCGATGTGAGCAGGAACATTTTTCAAATCTACTTTAATCGCTTCGTCATCGCCTTCACCTTCACCAGTGCGGTTATCTCCTAAATGCTCTACAGCACCATTCGCACCTTTTGGATTATTATAGAAAACGAAATCTTCAGCTCCTGAAACTTTACCATTCGCACCTACTAAGAAAATACTAACATCTAAGTCGAAATCGTTTTGTCCGTCATAACGATTCGTGTCCCAACCAAGTCCTACAAGAACTTTCGAAAGACCTGGATTCGTTTTTGTTAAGTCTACCTTTTGTCCCTTTTTCAATGAAATTGATGCCATATACAATTCCTCCTCGGTTATTTTATTGATAACGTGATACAATCTCACTTAAGTTTTTATCTTGCGTGCCTTCTCCAACTGCTGAAAACTTCCATTCACTTCCGTGACGATACATTTCACCTGCAATTAGAGTCGTTTTGCCAGCATAATTATCCGATAAATTATAGCGTGCTAATTCTTCACCAGTTTGCGGGTTTTGAATACGAATATATGCATTACGAATCATCCCAAAATCTTGACGACGATTTACACAGTCATAAATATTTACAACGAATACTAAACGATTAATACGGCTCGGAACTTTATGTAATTCTACGAAAATTGTTTCGTCATCACCAGCGCCTTCACCTGTTAAATTATCTCCTGAATGAATAATACTACCACAAGTAGAAAGTTTATTTCCGAAGTAAACTAAATCATTTTTGTTTAAAAAACGATCTCCTTCTAACATAACAACAGATGCATCACAATCTACATTTGGTTTACTTCCAAATAATGAAGACAGAAATCCACCTGATTGCCCAATTGGATCCCAGCCTAAGCCAACCTGTAGTTTTGCTACTTTTGGTTGTCCTTTCGTTAAATCGATCTTTTGACCTTTTTCTAAAATAATAGGCATGAAGTTTCTCCCTTTCTACAAAGCATTTTCCAAATCGGAAAATATTGTATTCTTCTCTTATATTGTAGCATTATTTACCTAGCGATAAAAAGGATAAATTCTCAGTTATATGAAAACATTCATATAATTTACTTATGATGATGTAAGAAGTGGTAAATAGCACCAATCATTCCTGCACAATTACCGTTTTGTGCAAGTTCAATCTCACAATTATTATAAATCTCTTGATTTAAGTATTTACTGATTTCTTCTTTTACTTCTTTTAAAAACTCATTTCCTCTATCGGTAATTCCTCCACCAATAATAATCGTTTCTGGATTAAAAATATAAGCAAGATTACTAATTCCGATTGCCAAATGTTTAAAGAAGATCCCAACTGCTTGAGCAACTTCCCGATCTCCTTTATCATACAACTCGAAAATTCTTTTCCCATTCCACTCGCCTTTGCCTTTATATTTTCTTACAAGCCGAATTAATCCTGAAATCGAAGCAACCTCTTCAAACGTTTTTCCTTCTATTAGCATATTCCCCCATTCACCAGCACTAAATGAATGTCCTCGGTACAATTCTCCATCTATAAAAATTGCTCCCCCAACTCCTGTTCCAATGGTGAGCATAATAAAGTTCTTTTTCTCTCTTCCACTACCATTCCACTTTTCTCCAAACGCTGCACAATTCACATCATTGTCAATCGATACTGGAACTTTTAATATCTCTTGCAATCTATCAATAATAGGAATAGTACTATATCCCGGAATATGATCGGCACCTCCCATCACAATTCCTTTATTAATATCAACAATTCCCGCAGTGCTAATACCAATTCCTGCAATAGTATGTTCATTCATTATTTCTTTGGATACATATATAAGTTTTTGAATAATTTGTTCTCCGCCTAAATGAATTTCTGTTGCAACTGTTTTATGCTTTAATACTCTCCCTATTTCTGAAACAATACCATACTTAATTTGCGTACCGCCAATATCAAACGCTATATACACTTTCATCTACTGCCACTTCCTCTACCGTTATAAATGTAAATTCTCCACCTCTACTATTTGTAGAAAATCTACATTAACTCCTTTCTGCTTTGACAAATACACCACCTTTTTCTATATATAGTTTTTTTTGCATAAAACTCTTTTTCCTAAGAAATATTACAAAGGGATGTATTGATGGAATATTAATTTCTTAGGAGGAAAACCATGACGAAAATCTTCATTTTAGCATCAACACTCTCTTTATCTTTTTTTAGCGGTTTAAATATCGGTAATGCCGCAACTGAAAACTTCCAACCATTAACAAACGCTATTGTACAAAATAGCGATCATTTTGCAGAAGGAAACTCAAAGGATAATAATAAACCTCCAGGAAATAACGGTTCTCAGGACGATAGTGGCTCTGGTGGCAATGGTTCTGGTGGCAGCGGCTCTGGTGAAAACGGTTCTGGCGGTAACGGTTCTGGTGGCAGTGGCTCTGGCGGCAACGGTTCTGGTGGCAGCGGCTCTGGTGAAAACGGTTCTGGCGGTAACGGTTCCGGTGGTAACGGTTCTGGTGGCAGTGGCTCTGGCGGCAACGGTTCCGGCGGTAACGGTTCTGGTGGCAGTGGCTCTGGCGGCAACGGTTCTGGCGGTAACGGTTCTGATGGCAGTGGCTCTGGCGGCAACGGTTCCGGCGGTAACGGTTCTGATGGCAGTGGCTCTGGCGGCAACGGTTCCGGCGGTAACGGTTCTAGCGGCAGTGGTTCTGGTGGCAGGGGTTCTGGTGGCAATGAATCTGGTGGCAGCGATTCCGGTGGTAACGGTTCTGGTGGTAACGGCTCTGGTGGCAGTGGCTCACACGGCGGTAATGGCTCTCAAGGTGGCAATCGTGTTAAAGGTGATAGCAGTTCTCAAGGTGGTAATGGCTCTCAAGGTGGCAATCGTGTTAAAGGCGATAGCAATTCTGAGGAGGGCAACGGTTCTCAAGGGGATAATGTAAAAGATAATACAAAAAAACAAGGTGATAAATTACCTAATACTGCAACGCATTACCCTATATCTATTTTAATGGGTCTTTCAACATTCCTAATTGGTATGTTACTGTTTATTCGTCGTAAAAACGTAAAATAAGAGCAGCATCCTTCCATCAAAAGAATACATGAAATACAGTATAAAACTAAAAAGGACTTTGGATTATATTTTATTATGCAGCCCAAAGTCCTTTTTATCACCTATCAGAAAAAGTATTAATACGCTTTTCCCCAATACACCATTTGTTTAGCTTCTTTACCACAACAAATGCATTCTTCAGCTAAATGCTCTTGCTCAAAAGGCATACAACGTGAAGATACTCCAACTTCTTCTTTTAGTTTTTCTTCACAAGCTAATTCCCCGCACCACATTGCCTTAATAAAGCCTTGCTTTTCGTCAGCTATTTTTTTCATCTCTTCGAAATTTGTCGCAACATACGTATTCTCATCGCGAAATGCTTTTGCTTTATTAAATAAAGCAATATGAATTTCTTCAAGTAATGCTGGAATACGTTCTTCTAATTGATCCATTGGTACAAACTCTTTTTCCTTCGTATCTCTTCTTACAAGTACAACTTGATTCTTTTCAATATCTTTAGGGCCAACTTCTAATCGAATTGGAATCCCCTTCATTTCATACTCATTAAATTTCCAGCCTGGTGTTTTATTACTAGCATCTATTTTTACTCGTGCAACTTTTTGAATATGCGCTTGTAACTCTGTTGCTTTTGCTAAAACTCCTTCTTTATGCTGAGCAATCGGTACAATAAGAACTTGCACTGGAGCGACTTTTGGTGGCATTACAAGTCCATTATTATCACTATGAACCATTATTAGCCCGCCTATCATTCTTGTTGATACACCCCAAGATGTTTGGTGCACATATTGCCACTTACCGTTACGATCTAAAAACTTAATATCAAATGCTTCTGAGAAATTCGTCCCAAAGTTATGAGAGGTTCCTGTTTGAAGTGCTTTTCCATCATGCATTAAACTTTCAATTGTATAAGTTGCCTTTGCTCCAGCAAACTTCTCTTTTTCTGTTTTTTGTCCTTTAATAACTGGTATTGCTAAATAATCCTCACAGAAAGAAGCATATAAGTTTAAAATATTTAATGTTTCAGCCTGCGATTCTTCTGCCGTTTCATGGATTGTATGACCCTCTTGCCATAAAAATTCAGTCGTACGAAGGAACGGCCTAGTTGTCTTCTCCCAACGAACTACTGAACACCACTGATTATATAACTTTGGCAAATCATTATAGGATTGCACAATTTTTGAAAAATGCTCACAGAATAAAGTTTCAGATGTAGGACGTACACAAAGTCTTTCCGCTAACTTTTCATCTCCACCATGCGTAACCCATGCTACTTCAGGAGCAAATCCTTCAACATGATCCTTCTCTTTTTGCAATAAACTCTCTGGGATAAACATTGGCATATATACATTTTCATGGCCAGTTTCTTTTAACTTCTCATCCATCACCTTCTGCATATTCTCCCATAAGGCATAACCATACGGACGTAAAATCATGCACCCTTTTACACTTGAATAATCAACAAGTTCGGCTTTTTTTACAATATCGGTATACCACTGCGCAAAGTCCTCTTCCATCTTCGTAATGGCTTGCACTTGTTCTTTTGCCATAGTCAGTCTTCCTCCTTCTAGAAAATACAAAAAAGCCCGCGTCCCTAAATAGGGACCGAGCTTTGCCGGCGTTACCACCCTGATTCATGCACAAAAATTGCGCATGCTCTCTTTTTGATAACGGGAAATTCCCGCTGCATATGCAGAACTCAAAGGCAGGTTCCATATTGCCTTTTTAAGAATCTTTCAGCCTGGCGGATTCTCTCTCTGCTAAAAAGGTTGAACATGTACTAGTCCTTTTTCATCGTTATAACGAAATAAATTTGTTGATTATCATAATACAAATTCTTTTTTAAAACAATAGCTAATTTTCTTATTATTATATATTCTTTTCGTTTTTTACAGTTTTATACGTAGCTTTTCCGCGTAATTTTCACAAGTTGATGTGCAATCATACCGATAAGTGTACCAAGTAGGACAAAGAAACCAATAAATCCATATCCCATTCCTTCCCACCCACCAATAACCATCATTGTAACGGGAAAGGACGCTAAGCAAAGAAGTATTAAACTAAGTGCAAATATAATATCGAACTGTTTGTCTGGAAACCGTTTCTTTAGTAAATATGAAATAGCAAATACAAGGATAATCGTAATTCCACCAATGATGTAAAAGATACCAAATCCATCTAACCAATCCATAGTGTTTCCTCCTTCCATAGATTCCCTTATACTTAATTATATGTTCAATTTTTCTGAAAA